>NZ_JAIWNX010000311.1 GCF_020217185.1 Asticcacaulis sp. | reverse complement strand
GTCATTGAAAATGACTCTTGGTATTCCATTCGAGACTGTCTCATGTCACTGACACATATGAGACAGTCTCGTGTCTTCAACGGCCGGATGCGGTCAGCGTCTTCGGCCGTTGGTATCAAACCGTCTCTGCCTCAGATCAGACGCAAGGTTAGCGCCTTTGCCACGGCCTGAGCGGCGCACTGCACCTCAAGCACAGCGTATATTTTGCGGATGTGCCAGCGGACGGTATCCAAAGAGATGTTCAGCCCCTGCGCGGCCTCCTGATAGGACTGCCCCTCACTTAGCGCCCTGAGTATCTCTACCTGACGCGCACTCAGGGTCGCGGACGGCGGATGGGCGACCGGCTGGGGTGAAAGCAGGCGGACAGCGTCAATAAGGGTTCGGGTAAGACCTGGGGAAAGCCCCGCGCCATGACGCGTCGCCTGAGAGATATCCTGAAGCAAAGTCTCCGGGTCACTCCCTTTCAGCAGATAGCCATCGGCTCCGCCGCTAACCGCTGCCATAACCTGAGCGGGTTCATCATAGATGGTCAGCATGAAGACGCAGGTCAGCGGCCACTGCACCTTGACCGCCCTCAGAAGTTCGAGCCCGTTCATTCGGGGCATGTTCAGATCCATCAGGACGAGATCACACAGCGTCTCAGCACCGGGTGCCGACTTCGCCCAGCGCATAAACTGGTCGGCTTCGGCAAAGAGACTGATGCGCTCAAACAGATGAGCGGCCCGCATAAGGGTGCGCAGGCTTTCCCGGAAAGCTGTGTCGTCGTCCACGATGATCAGGTGACGCTCCTGTCCCAACTCTACCCCTCCTTCGTCTTTCTGCGGGTAGCGCGCCCAAGGATCATATTCGCCCCCTTCTTCAGAAAACCCACAAGCGCCAATACAGGTCGAATGCCAAACTTTGATACCTCCCCAATGGCGTCCGGGCGGTCAGGTCCTGATTTAGACTTTGAGGGTGAAAAGCGCAGACGGATACAGGTTCCACCCGGAGACTGGCTTTGTATATTAAGCTGGGCCCCCACAGCCTCGGCCCGCTGCCGCATATGCATCATGCCCGAACCGAGTCCTTCCTCCCCCATACCCTTTCCATCGTCTTCTACACACAGTTCCCAAAGCTCCCCTTCCCTTTCAGGCCTCAGACGAATGATCACTTCAGAGGCCAGAGCATGTTTTTTGATGTTGGTGAGGGCCTCCATAAGGATCAGGAGAAGCTGACGTCGAAGATGGGCATGGAAATAGACGCCCTTCGCATCGGTGACGAGGTCGAGATGCACTCGCGGCGTTGGTGTCGGCATCAGACTGCGCGTCTGCGAGGTCACCTCCCAGGCGAAACGGTCGGGGTCCGCCGCCTGCACCGCCAGCGTCTGCCCCAGACTGCGCAGGCTCAGCCCGCTGCGATGCGCCAGACTGGCGATCTGAGAGGTAAGGTTGTCGGCATCGCCCGACCCTCGGCCATAGCGCGCCGCCGTGGCCAGCATAGCGATGCTGCTCAAAGAGGCCCCCAACTCGTCGTGAAGATCCATAGCAATGAGGGTGCGCTGTCGTTCAAGCGCCAGCAGATGCCGCACACGCAGATAGTAGGCCCCCCACAGGAGTCCCCCGAAGATACAGGCGTAAACGATCAGTGCCGGCAGGCTCTGGAACCACGGTGGCACCACCTTTACCTGCACCTCCGCTGGAGGCGTCCACTGAACGCCGTCCTGGGAGGCGGAAATCTGTAGCCGGTAGTCTCCCGGTCCGGGGCGCGTCCATTGCAGCCGAGTCTGGTGGCCCAGATCGGTCCAGCGCTGGTCCGCCCCGGACCGATACCGGTAGGTCACAAGATCGGCCTGTTTGTAAGACAGGGCTGTGAAGACAATCTCCATCACCCCATTCCGGGGCTCCATCTGAAACCGTCTGCCGCTTACGGCGCGGCCGTCGATGTTCACCTGAAGGATGCGCACGCCTTTAACGACTGGCCGGGCGGAGCGCGCCGCCGCCGGTATGCGCCAGACGCCGTTATTGCCCGCAATCCATAAATCACCGCTCTCGGTCTCGATCACGTCCTTGGCGCTGTTGCCAGCCAGTCCCTGCGCCGTGGCCGGGGCTTCCAGGGTCTGCCACCCTTCCCGGCAATTCCGACAGGGGGCGATACGTAGCAGCGTCCCCTTGCCAGAAATCCAGTACCCACCCCGGGGGCTTGGGCGTATATGCAACAGCCCCTGTCCGGGGGTCCCGGTACTGCCCGCCAGATCGCGCCACTGGCCGTTGACCACTTCTGACACGCCCGACGCAGCTCGTTCCGGACGATCCGATTCCTTGATCACCCAAAGCCGCCCATCAGGCAGTTCAGCGCCGTCAAACACCCGCTCATAATCGCGCGGCTGAAAACAGCGCTCATAGATCCGCGTCTGCGGGCGCCACAGGCAGGTGGTAAAGCCATCCGAGAGCCAGAAGCCGCCCTCACGCGAAGGCCACAAGGCCACAAACCCCACCCTCTTGCCAAATCCGTCGAGCGCAAGGCGATAACCGGCATAGCCGTCACGGACAAACAGGCCTTCGCTGGCCGCCAGCCACTGCGTCCCGCTCTCATCGGTGTAGCACCCCCAAATTTCGGCATCCGGTACCGGCTGGCTGTAAGGGCCTCCCCGTTGCCCGCCTTCGTTCACATGCCAGACCAGACGGCCATCGCTGCACACGACGCCTTTTGCGCCCGGCAAAGTCTCGGCGCGAAGGGCCCCGGCTATGCGCGAAAACCGGTTGGCACCATACTTCCACGACGTCACCCAGACATCCGTCTGGCTGGCAAAAACGCGATAAACATGGTTGACCTTCAGCCCCTGAGGCTCCTGCCAGTTGGCGGTCTCCGGTTCCGGAAAGCGCAAAAGGCGCGTGAATGTCCCCAGCCAGAGACTGTTTTCCCGATCCACCAGAAGGGGACCACCGCTGTTTATGCCCTCGCTTTGCTGCATCAGCCGCGTGCGATTTTCAGCGCTTACGGACAGAAGATAGGTATCCGAAGACAGCCACAGGGTGCCGTTACGCATCACCCACGACAAAAACCGTCCTTCCGGACGTGTGAGGTTGCGCACCCTGCCCTTTTCAATGAGCCAAAGATCGTCGCTGCCTTTGTCGGCGGAAACCCCCACCACAAACAGGCTATGGGCATCACGGCGTATAATGGCATTCAGATGCCGCGCCTGTATCACTCTTTGCCCGCCGGTTCTGGTAATCAGATAAGCCCCTTCGCCGGTAATGACGCCCAGCTCGTCGCCGCTATTCAGCGCGAAAACCCGGCGCGCTTTTTGCGAACCGTGCCAGGCCGCCGCCAGCGCCCGCCAGCCACGCTTTTCCTGAATCCAGATAGTGCCATCTCTGACCGCGACCAGCCTGCCCCCTGCGTCAAGAGCAATGCTTGAGGCAAAAAGGGAAGTTCCGTCAGGCCCGGTTACGGCTTTCGCCTGCCCCTTGCACATACGGTAGATGAGGCGCGCTCTTGTCCTGAAGAACACACAGCCATCCGGCGCGGTCTGCATATCCAGAATATAGCCGGGATTAAACCAGTGCTGAAACCTGACGCCATCATAGCGGATCAGGCCGCTGTCGGCACCGATCCAGATAAAGCCGTCCCCGTCCTGTGCAAGGGCACTGACCTCGCCGTCATTTAGTCCCTGATCCTGTGTAAAAGACTCGAAGAAGGCGGACTGAGCCAGCGCAACTGGCGGCCATAGGCAAAGCAGGACGATAATCGCGTGCCTTATCAGCCTCACCATACCCTCCCCTGCACAGGCTGAGTCTCTATGCCAGTCTTGTGATCATAGCCAAATTAGCATCTGATACAGGGATTACGAACCCCAAACATTCGGTAATCGGTGCATCAGAGCCTTCATGACGTTTGGGTCTACCGACCCGCGCAGGTCATCAGACCGCGCTGGCGCATCTCTTCGCGCAGGAACGAGACCGGCTGTGTTCCGGGTGGATCCCCTCGCCCTGATCGCGCACCCCAAAGCGAAGTCCCTCTTCTGCGGTTACGATAAAGACCGTCACCGGTGCTTGTCCATAACGCAAGGCATTCTCGATGAGATTACACAGCAGACGCCGCACCGCTTCGCGACGCCCCGTGAGTATCTGTTCAGTGTCAGGCAGGCTGATCTCCACGCCTGCCTGTGCGTAGTCGGCAGGCGCCGAACTTATCAGGGCATTCAGCGAGAAAGGTTCGACTGCTTACGCTTCAAATCCTCTGGCGGACACCAGAAACTGCGCCAGGATGCACTCAATAGTTTCCACCTAACGCTCAGCAGTAAGACGCAGGTCCGTATCCGCGATGGAGGCCATATCCTGCGCCAGCCGCAGCTTGGTGAGGGGCGTGCGCAAATCATGCGAAATCCCCGCCAGAACCAGCGCGCGATTATGCTTGATCTCGGTCAGGCGCTGAGTCATGCGGTTGAAGCTGCGGCTAAGCTCGGCGATCTCCACCAGGCCCTGCTCCTCAAGCATCCGCGGTTTCTCGCTGACATGAACCCACAGTTTACCCCTTGCATCTGTGCGCCAGTCGAGATGCGCGTAGCCTCGCCGAACGGATCGCGGAGTCTGTGAGCGCCATTTGGGGGGATCGCAAAATAGGCGTTTGCCGCGTACCCCCAGAAATACCCCCAATTTGCCCGGATAACGGCGGACAGGAGCGGATGATTTCGGATGAGCACACCGACAACATACAATATTTTAAAGATTTTTTCAACTTCGCCTGACGCAGGCGGAAGTGAGCACGGACTCGAATAGAGAGAATAAGTATTTGAATTCAAGTTATTAAAAGAACGCGTGAATTCCCCAGACCCCCAATATGACCCCCAAAATAAAATTTGCTCTCGGTGCGAGTCCTTGTGCGGTAAGGTTTTGCGGGTTTTCGTTTGAGTCCAATAATCGCAATGTACCCCACTTTGGGAAATTTATCGGCAAAAAACGCAGCGCACTTGCCCCTGCAAAAAACGCGAATCAAACAACCTGATTTGAACGTTATTCGAGTGGCAAAATCATCTGACGGACGGGCCTTGTTGCCGCGCGAGTTGGGCCTTTTTGCTTTGAACCACGTATATTCTTAGCGTCGCGCGAGGAGGCGGGCAGCGTCAGCGAAACTGGCGTTTCGCATGTTAGAAACGCCATCAGATCGTCCCTCAGTATCAGCCTGCGTCCGCCGACCTTGACGGATTTGAGCGAACCATCAGCCATACGTTCGTACAGGAATGACCGTCCCAATCCGCTCGCTTTGACAGCCTCGTCAATGCGGTAGGCAAGCTTCCCATTCATTCCACCCAGTTCAGCCATAGTTGCAGTCTCCTTTCATGCCGCGACTGTGGTTGCATGACGCCCGTCAGGATCACCTTAGCTCTGGAGCCTGTTAGAGTCGTCGGAAGCAACAGGTGACGTGTGTTTCGCAAGCGCATCCGCCACGCTCTTTGTGTACTTTTCATAGCGCTGCAAGGCCGTGCGACGCTCCGCTTCGTCGGGGCCTGGGACATGGGCTGTGAGGAGCAGATGAAGCCAGACGTGCTGGCTCTGGGACTGGAGGATCAGGTCCACATCTGAGGCGAGTTTGCCGATCTGACGGGACAACCGATCGAGCCGGTGGCGCAAGGCTTCATCGCGCTGGTCCTCTCCCCCGCCCTTGATGTACTGGCGAAGCGCGGCCGTCACGATGGCGGATTTTGATGCGCCGGGCTTTGAGGCGAGATGCTCCAATTCGGCGGTCAGCTCGTCGTCGAGATAGAGGTGATGGCGGGGTTTCATGGGCGTGATCCGCAGGGGTTTGGACCCTGATCATGCGCCCGTAAGGATCATCCGCAAACCACGCTATTCTACGCTACAGCTTCTATTCCTACGATTTGCGAGTCATTTGCAGACGCTTGTGGTCAGAATCCGATGCCGAGGCTCTTGGTGATGCCGAAGCTCCAGTCGATGTCACGCCCGTGCATCACGCCCCCGATCTCCCTGCCGATCTGCTTTTCGAGGGTATCGCGCCACGGGACGAGGACGAAGTCTTGAGCGCGTTCTACGATGGCAAAGGTCCCGCTGCTCAGTTCGGCCTTCCCCGTGAGTGTGCCTTCAAACCTCTCGTATTCGACGACGCGCCCAAACGGCACACCTGACTGCGCGGAGAGCCTGCGGCCTTCGGCGTTTACCTCCCGGTTCGTCAGGACCGTCTTCAGATTGGTGTCGAAGGTAAAGGCGCCGTCACCCTCGCCTTGTACCAGGCCCTCGGCCTCCAGCCAGCAATACCGTCCCAGCATGGCTGTGCGCACTTCGTCACCGAAACCCCGATGAGACAGCGCGAGCGCCGGGGGCTCTAGCAGTTGCTGGTCAAGCCAGGTGTAAGCCTGTCGGCCGATTAGCTGCGTCAGCGGACGGTGTGACAGGACTTCTACGGAGACCGGCGTGTCGAGTATCTTCTGCTGCTCAAAGCGCAGGGCTTTTTCAGGATAGGTCTTGCCGAGGATAAACACGCCGCCGTCAAGCCGCTCAATGCCGCCGACGCCCCGGCGCACGGCCTCCAGCCGCCGGACGTGGGCGCTGATATAGCGGTCACTGGCGTCCGGCTGTGTACGGCGGTGGATGTCCTCGGAATAATAGCCGAAGTTGCGTCCGGCAATGTCCGCAATCGTCCGGTCGGAGGGACGCAGCGTCCCGACGTTGGCCTCGATGTGCACGATGGCATTGTCAGGGATGGGGGGCGTCTTGTCGCCGGGGCCTATATCGACGACATGCACCCTGCCATCGGTCGCGTCGATCACCAGACAGTGACGGTCTTCAAGCTCGTCATAGAGCCCCCTGCGGATCAGGCGCCCTGTAATGGGCTCTTGTATGTGGGCCTTTGAATGGGCGGTGTCTGGGACCTCTGAGAGGTCTACTTCGGCATCATGGATGACGGCGCTCTCCAGCAGGTGGTCCCGCTGGTTCGGGGCCATGTCATAGCGCAGGCTGTTGATGATGTCGCCACGCCGTCCCAGATGCCGCAGAGAGGGCTCCAGATCGTCAGACACTCGCCACACCCCTGCCCCATCCGCTGAAGCCAGCTCAAGCCGCTCCAGATGCCTCAGCCTGCCGGAGATGAGCGACTGCCGCTCGGGGTCGGTATCGAGCGCACGCACCCTGCCCGCCTCGTCCCGGCGCTCCACAATCCAGCGGTCTATCGTCGTAAAGCGGTCGGCCCCCATGTCCTTACGCAGTGATTGAGCAATCTCCTGCTCAGTGCGCGGGCCCAGATCAAAACTGACAATATCTCCTGCCCGCTCACGGATGCCGTGGGTGATGTAGTTTCGCGCAATGATCAGGTCTTTGCCGGTGTCGTCTTTACCCCGCAGAAGAATATGGGTGTGCGGATTGCCGGTGTTGAAGTGATCGACGGCCACCCAGTCGAGTTTGGAGCCAAGGTCGGTTTCCATCTGCGACATCAGCCGGCGGGTTACAGACCGCAGGTCTTCGTACTGTGCGCCGTCCTCAGGCGAGACGATGAAACGGAACTGATGCCGGTCGCCGTCTCCTCTGTCGAGGAAGGCGCGGCCATCAGCCCTGTCGCCGCG
>NZ_JAIWNX010000259.1 GCF_020217185.1 Asticcacaulis sp. | reverse complement strand
CGACGGGTCATGAAAAAGGCCTCCAAATCAGTGGAAGCCTTGAATCACGCATAAGCCAGCTTGAAAACCCAATTTATGAGTTTACGGCCTAATACTCGTGGGCAATAAAAAAGACCCCTTAGGGCCTCAAAATCGGAATGAGTCGGTCTTACCTGATGCTGCGTCAGCATCAATAGAGCGGGCACAGTATGCCTTTGGAGTTCAATACACTCCGGACGTGCTGTGAGGTGGTCCATTGGGAGGCGGGTGCAGGCGGATATCCTGTCCGGGTTGCCATGCGGCGACCTCCCTCTGTATATGGCCAATCTGGTTGGCACTGAGTTGAGCTTCAAGAGACTGCCGTCGCTGGATGGCGGGCGTATAACCACGAGCTGAGGCTAGAAGATACCAAGCATAGGCTTTTTCATAGTTGGCTGTGCGACCGACGCCATTTTCATACACCTGCCCCAAATGGTATTGGCAGGCTGGGTCGCCACTCTTGGCGTTGGCTTCCAGCAGATCGGCCCCTAGGATTGGACTGTGCAATCGGCTGCGGCCTTGGATCAACGACTCGGCAGCGTACAGGCAGGACTCTCGACACCCTAGCCGTGCCGCGCGTGCCGCGTACTGCGTCGCCAGGCTAAGGTCTACCTGTCCCAACATGCCGTGATGGTAAATCCAACAAAGGGCCCGACAGGCATGCAAATCGTCACTTTCTGCTTGAGAGTACAACAGACGTGCAGCCTGCTTGAATAATTTGTTGGCGCGTAGCAAATCTACTGCCCCCCCTTGACCTGAGTGATACATCTGAGCCAGATAAAGCGTTGCGTGAGCGTGTTGCCGCTCAGCATAGGCTTTCAGACGCTGACGGGCCTGCTGATAGAGGTGCTCAGCTCTTTTTTGATCCCTTATGACGTAACGCCCCGTATCGTAGCAACGAGCCAAGATGAGAGTCGCAAACGGATCTTTGCGTTTGTATTCGTTCTCAAGAACCTCTTTGGTCGTGTAAGGTGTTGATAACGCAAGTTCCTGCCGGTCAAGTTCAAATCGGAGTAATGGTAGCCTATGCGGAAAATGGTCGTTTGACATAATATCCCCCTCCTCTGATACGCAGTGGAGATCAGGGCCGTTAAGGGCCCTGTGAATAACATGGGGGCGCATCCGGGATTCCGGAAGTCACATACTATGACAACGAATCACAGTGCCGTGTCTGATTGTCTCTTCTATGGGTTTGATTGTGCATTTTTTAATATTGGATACTCAAAGAAACAAAATTTTCTAAAAAAAATCAAATAAGTAAATTTATCGAAAGATTAGGAGTTTTTGCTAAATCTGCCGTTTCAAAAGACATATTCTGAATAAAATTTCGCGGTTACATAGATAAAGGGGCGCGGCTCCCGCATAATGGAGGTATTGGGATGACGGTTGTTTTTAAAACCTTGCTATTGTCCGCTCTGCTGGCCATGGCCGGTGGGGCGGTCGCTCAGACGACGACCAATAACTATCAGGCCTCGGATTACGACCGCGCGCCGTGGTGGATGAAGACCCCGGTCATCACCCAGACGGGCTATGTGCGTACCGAAATTGACGCCAACCGCGCTCATTTTTCGGCCTCCTTCCTCGCCGTGGGCAAGACGGCGGATGAGGCGCAACAAAAGGCCGTGGCGCAAACGCGGGCGCTGACCGATGCGCTGAAAAAGCTGGGCAAGGACGCGGTGCGCGTCAACACCTCTTTCTCCATGCGCGTCCTCTATGAGCAGTACCGCGACAAGGAAGGCAACCGCATCGAAAACCAGCGCGGCGACAAGATCGAAGCCTATCAGGTCAGCATGGGCCTGGATGTGAAGGTCTATGACCTGCGCACGCTGGAACGCGCCTATGCTCTGGTGCTGGCGGCCTCGCCCACCGCGTCCCAGCCGGTCTATTTCTCGCTGGAGCCCGATAACGCCACCAAGACCTGGCTTTATAATGAGGCGGTGAAGGATGCGGCGCGCCGGGCGCGTCAGGCTGCCGAAGCGGCTGGCGGCAAGCTGGGGGCGGTCAAGGTGATCGACCCGACGGGCCGCGCCTGTCAGACGGATATTCTGGCGCGCGGTGAACCGCGCGGCGGGCAGGATTTTGAGCCGACGACCGTGGCCTATGCGATGGCTCCGCCGCCACCGCCGCCCGCCCCCGTTATGGAGATGTCGGCCCGTGGCAGCGCGGTGGAGCAACTTGAAGCCAAGGCGGCGCAGAACGCCTTTATTCAGGCTCCGCCGCTGAATGAACTGACGGCGCAGGCCTGCGTTGTTTATGGGCTGAACTGATGCGCCGCCTGTGGATAGGCCTGTGCGCCCTGCCGCTGCTGGCGGCCGGGGCCGAGGCCGCGTCGCCTGTAAAGCCGGTTGAAACCTCTGATCGTTTTGACGCTGCACCGTGGTGGATGGAACGTGCGGTCCTGCCGCAGACGGGCTATGCGGAGACGGAGGTGGAGGCCAACCGCGCCACCTTCGCCGCGCGGTTCAAGGGCACGGGCAAGACGGCCAGCGAGGCTCAGGGTCAGGCGGTCGCGCAGGCCGAAACCCTGATCGCCGCCCTGCGTCAGCGCCCGGCGGAGGCGGTGCGCGTCACCACGGACTTTGCGGTGCAGGCCTTTTACGAGCAGTATCGCGACAAGGACGGGCGGCAAATCGCTAACGTGCGCGGCGATAAGATCCGCGGCTATGACGCCACCCTGACCCTGCGGGTTGAGGTACGCGATATGACCGTGCTGGAGCCGGTCTATGCGCTGGTGCTGGCGGCCGCCCCGACGCAGGTCGATCGCGTGGTCTTTTCGCTGAATCCCGACAATGCCCTGCGGGACCGGTTGCGCACGCAGGCCACACGCGATGCAGCGGTACGGGCGCAAGGCGCAGCCGAGACCACGGGCAGCACGCTGGGGGGTATTCGTCTGATCGACCCGTCGGGCCGCGCCTGCCGCGCGGATATTCTGGGGCGGAACCTGGAAACAGATGTCGATACAGAGATGAAGGCTGAACGAGTCGAGTATAAAAGCCCGCCGCAAGTCGTTCCCGGTCGCGATCAACTTGAAGCCCGCGCGGCCGAAAATGCCTTTATTCAGACGCCGCCGCTGTATCGGGTTCAGGTCCAGACCTGCGTTGTTTATGATCTGAAGTGAAAAAGGCGGTCCCGCAAAGGACCGCCTCTCTTATCGTTTCCGCCGTCACTCAGCCCGATCAGAATTTTACCGTCAGGCCGACTTGCAGAACGGGCCAGGTCTTGGCGTCCTTCACGTCGTTCTGAAGCTCCTGACGTTCCTTCTCCAGCGCCGCCTTGTAGGCCGGGTCATTGGCATAGGTGCCGTCCGACGTCAGGGTAACGCTGGGGTCATCGCCCAACACAGCCCCCGCCAGCACACGGAAGCCGAAGCGGCCATCCCTGGTGAAGGTATTGTCGAAGCCGAGGCCGAGGAACGGGGCACCATCACCCATATCGGCATTGGCGCGCAGCGTGCCGATCTGCGCCGGGGTGAAGGGCACGCCACCGATATTGGTGGTGCCGGTCGGACGCGCGTCGAGCTTAACATTGCGGTCACCGGTCACATAACCGCCGGACACAAAGAACGAATTGCGGAAGGGGTGGACGTCCACGGCGAAGGTAAACGGCTTGAAATCCAACTCGCCATTGTACTGGACGTCATCCGAATTGAAGTCATCGCTGTGCTTCAGCGAGTCGTAATCAGCGCGCAGGACAAAGGTGTCGTTCAGCTTGTAACGGGCACCGATGCCGACGCCGGTCGTGCCGCCGTGCACATCAACGGCGATAGGGCTGTTCTGGGCCGAGGCGGCGGTGGCGGTGAGGGCGCCAAGCGCCACGGCAGCGAGAAGGGCAGGAAGACGCATGAGACAGTATCCTTTGCGGGTCGTGAAATAGAAAATGCGGGGATCAGTACGCCACAGCTTAGCCACAAGGCTTAACAAAAACCTTAACTGGCCTTGTTTTCGCCCTTTCGAGTCGTTCCGCTCAAGCTTTGTGTGATCGTCCGTAAAAATGATGCGCGAGGCCGGATTCCGGTTCATAAAGCGCGTGTAAGTGCCTGACCGTTGGGGAGTTGCCTGTCATGGATCAAAGCCATCCCGATCTTGCCGCCGCCGACGCCGTGACCCACCCCGGCGCGGCCTATGATCAGACGGTGCTGGTGCTTCAGGGGGGCGGGGCGCTCGGCTCCTATCAGGGCGGGGCCTATGAGGTGCTGCACGCCGGCGGGGTCAGGCCCGACTGGGTGGCCGGGGTGTCAATCGGCGCCATCAATGCGGCGATTATCGCCGGGAATGCGCCGGAAGACCGCGTCGAAAAGCTGCGGTCCTTCTGGGTGCAGATCACGTCAGAAAGCCCAGCCGATACGCTGAGCGGCTATAATCCGTGGCTGAAAAGCGCCTTTCGGCAATGGAGCGGCTATATGAGCGCGCTCAACGGCGTGCCGGGCTTCTTCCGTCCCGCCGCCCTGACGCCGTTTTTCGCGCCGTGGTCCCTGCCGTCGGAAACGAGCTTCTACGATATTTCGCCGTTGCGCGAGACCCTGCTGCGTCATGTCGATTTCGACCGCATCAACGGTGGTGAGGTGCGCCTGAGCGTCGGGGCGGTCAATGTACGCACGGGCAATTCGGTCTATTTCGACAGCCATACAACGCCAATCACGCCGGAACACATCATGGCGTCCGGGGCCCTGCCGCCCGGCTTCCCGGCGGTGACGATTGACGGCGAAGCCTACTGGGACGGCGGTGTGGTGTCCAACACGCCCCTGACCTATGTGCTGCACGAAGCTCCGGCGGGGCTGGATGGTGACACCCTGGTCTTTCAGATGGACCTGTTTTCGTCGCGCGGTGAGGTGCCCAAAACGCTCGATGAGGTCTATGGCCGCGTCAAGGACATCACCTATTCCAGCCGCACGCGCCTCAATACCGATGCCTTTCTGGAGCGCTATCGCCTGCGTCAGGCCATCCGGCACATGTACGAACGGCTGTCGCCGGAGGTGCAGGCCGAGCCGTCCATCGCGGCCTGTTATGCGCGCGCCGCGCATTTCCGCGTCTCGCTGGTGCATCTGATCAATTCGGGCGGCGGCGATCATGGCCAATCCAAAGACTACGAATTTTCGCGCCTGACCATGAACGAGCACTGGGCGTCGGGCCGTCTGGATGCCGAACGCGCCATGCAGCGCCGCGTCTGGCGTGAACCGCCGCCGGAAAAGGACGGCATCCGCGTCTATGACTTTGCCGCCGAAGACCGCGCCCGCTCGTAATGAAAGCGAATATATAGGGCTTATGGCTTTCGTAACCCGGTTCGTGCTAATAGGCGGCGACGGAACATAAAAATACAGGTTGCCCCGCCGCCATGTTGTCTCAGCGTGCCAAATACGCCATCCGCGCCATGCAGGAAATGGCCCGTATCCCCCAGGGTCAGACGGTGCAGGCGGGTGAGCTGGCGGAACGCATCAAGGCGCCGCTGCATTTTCTCGAAGGCATATTGCTTGAGCTGCGCCGCGAAGGGTTCCTGATGTCGAAGCGCGGGCGTTCGGGCGGCTATATGCTGGCGCGACCGTCCGATATGATCAGCATGGCCGACCTGATCCGCCTGATCGACGGGCCGCTGGCGCTGACGCCGTGTGCCTCGCGCACCGCCTATGCGCGGTGTGAGGATTGCCCGACACCCGATGATTGTCAGTTGCGTCTGGTGCTGCTGGCGGCGCGCGATGCCATGGCGCGGGTGCTCGAAAGCTCAACCCTGGCCGAGCCGCTGCCGCGCGGCTGATTAAGCCCCTTTGGCAAAGGCCTTGGCAAAGCGCCGCACAATCTTGCGCAAGGCGTCGATTTCGATGGCGTGCAGCGCCTGTTCCGGCGTCAGCCACACCATGCTGCGCTGACCCATTTCCGGCCAAAGCGTCAGTTGCTGCGTCACCCGCATGGCGAACACCTCGACGGCGGGGATGAGCTGCGCCGTGGGCTGGCCCTGATCCTTCACATAGGCAAAGCGTCCGATAGGGTGCGGATCGACCTCACCCAGAATGCCTGCCTCTTCAAAGGCTTCGCGGGCGGCGGTTTCCGCTGGCGTCAGATCGGGAATGGGCTTGCCCTTGGGGATGATCCACTGTCCGCTGCCACGTGAGGTGATCAGCAGGAACTCGACCTCGCCTTTGCGCGTCTCGCGAAAGGGGAGGGCCCCAAACTGAGTTGCGGGCGAAGGCGAGGCGTGATCATCCAATCGGGGCGGTCCTGAAAAATGTCCGTGTACGGGGCAATTTCCTGTGTAGGCCGCGCGGCGTCAAAGCTCAATAGGCTTCGGACAGATTCAGGTGTTCCGACATCGGAGCGATGCCGGCTGCGTTATTCGCATCACAAGCTGAAGGGTTCAGGACAGGACGAAAACGCCAAAGGCCGGGGCCGGGCTGATCCACTGGTGCGCGACCGTCCAGCCTGCGTCACGACACAGGGCCGCGAAGCTGTCCGGCGTGAACTTATGGGCATTTTCCGTATGCAGACGTTCGCCCTCCGCAAACGTGAAACTCTGCCCGGCGACGGTCACGACCTGATCGCGGCGGCTGACCAGATGCATTTCAATGCGCGCGCGCTCAGCGTTCCACAGGGCCAGATGCGCGAAGGCGTCAAGGTCGAAATCCCCCTGTAATTCGCGATTCATGCGCACCAGCAGGTTTTTGTTGAAGGCCGCCGTCACGCCCGCCGCATCATCATAGGCGGCGTGCAGCGTCGCTTCCTCCTTGACCATGTCTGCCCCGACGATCAGTTGCGCCTCTTCACCCAGCAGGTGCCGGAAGGCGCGCAGCAGCTCGCGCGCTTCGTCCGGGCTGAAATTGCCGATGGTTGAGCCGGGGAAGAAGCCGACGCACGGCCTGTTTGCAAGGGCGGCGGGCCGTGACAGGGTCTGCGTGAAATCACCCACCAGCGGCACGACATTCAGATGCGGATAGGCGCTTTGCAGCCGCGCCATCGCGGCGTGCAGGGCGTCCGGGCTGATGTCGATGGGCACATAGGTGCGCAAGGCCGGGCAGGCATCGAGCAGAATCCGCGTCTTGTCGCTGGCCCCGCTGCCAAATTCGACCAGCACCGTATCGGCGGTCCAGCCCGCCACCAGCGCATCGGCAATGTCGTGCAGCAGGCGCGTTTCGGTGCGCGTCGGGTAATATTCCGGCGTGCGGCAGATGACCTCGAACAGGTCGGAGCCTGCCGCATCATAAAAATACTTGGGAGACAGGGATTTGGGCTGCGCCGACAGACCGGCGATCACATCGGCGGCGAAGCCCTCATCGCGGCTCTCCGCCGGGGCGTGATCGCGCGCCAGACGCAGACCCGCGCGCACCCAGCGCTTTTCCGGCGCGAAGAAGTTGCGATAGGTGGCCCGCGCATGACCGGCAGGCGTAAAGGCGCTGCCGCCGCGCAGGCTCATCTGCCCGCTCATGAACTTGCCATTATATTCGCCGACGGCACCCGCGCCCGGACGAAAGCCCGGATAGCCGAGATAGGCGCTGGCCGTCCATTGCCAGGCGACGTCATCTACCTGCTGCAGCCCGCCCTGATGCGCGGCGGCCTCCCATTCGGCCTCGGTCGGCAGGCGCGCCCCGGCCCAGCGGGCAAAGGCATCGGCCTCATAGAAGCTGATGTGGGTGACGGGGGCGTCGGGATCGGCGGGGTGCAGGCCGCGCAGGCTGAATTCCTGCCACTGCTCTCCGTCGGGCCGCCAGTAAAGGGGCGCGCGCCAGCCCTCGGCCTGCACGCGGGCCCAGCCGTCGGACAGCCACAACTCCGGCCGCGCATAGCCGCCGTCGTGCATAAAGGCCAGCCAGTCGCCATTGCGCACCAGCCGATCGGCGATCTGATAGGGCTCCAGCCAGACCTTATGGCGCGGCCGCTCATTGTCGAAGGCAAACCCGTCCTCTGTCGCGCCGATCTCGACCAGCCCCCCGGCGCAGGCGATGAACCGGGCCTCGCCCACCGGGGCGTCGGCGGCAAAGGCGGGATCGTAGGCCGGGGCCAGCGGCGACAGGCTGAACAGGTGCAAAATGTCCATCAGCAGCAGTTCCTGATGCTGCTCCTCGTGCGCCAGACCGAGCGCCAGCAGGGCCTCGCCTCCGGCATCGAGCCCGGCGGCGATCAGGTCGCGCATATGATGATCCACGTGCTGACGATAGGCCAGAATGTCGCTCAGGGCTGGGCGGGTGAGAATACCACGCTGGGCGCGCGGCTGACGCGCCCCCTTGGCTTCGTAATAGGAGTTGAACAAATAGCCGTACTGCGGATCGAACGGCGCATAGCCGGGGCGGGGACTGAGCAGAAAGGTCTCAAAAAACCAGGTGGTGTGCGCCAGATGCCACTTGGCCGGGCTGGCATCGGGCATGGACTGCACCACCATGTCCTCCGCCGACAGGGGCGCAGCGAGGCGCAAGGTCGCGGCCCGCACCTCTGAGTAACGCCGGAGGCAGGGGCTCTGCGAAGCGTCAGTACAAAGCGGGCGTCCCGTGGTCGGGTGGCTGTGGCCGTCCATCTCAATCTCCCCCGTTGCGCACGGTGCCGCTGACTATATCGGTGTCGAATGTAAGTTTTAAATTCGCGGCGTCAGATTGCGCCTGCGGCTGACCTGTTTGTGGCAGCAGGCTTTGGGCGCGACGCGCCAGGGCGAGTACGAAAGGACCGGGGAGAAGGTTACGGGTTATAAACGGTGTGCACCTGAAACACAGCGCTTGAGTGGCAGGAGTGCAGCCTGCGTGGCGTCAAAAGCCGAAGCCTTTGAGTGCAAACTCAAAAAACACTTTCGGGTTATCGAAGAAAACGAGAAAATGGTGGACCCGACAGGGATTGAACCTGTGACCCCTACGATGTCAACGTAGTGCTCTCCCGCTGAGCTACGAGTCCACTATTGTTCGGCAACGCTGTGCCGATGCGAGGAGCGGGTGTATAGCCGCCGAAAATGGCGGTGGCAAGGGCTTTTGCGATCAAAAATGTGGAAAGTGTGGGAAAGGTCGTGTGGGCTCTAAGAGGCCCCACCACCGCATCCGCATCGGCGGTCCGATCACCGCCTTTGGCGGTTCGTGCGGTCCCCCTCCCCAGCAAGCTGGGGAGGTATTACCAAGGTGGCTTGCCCTGGCTCATCAGGCGGCGATCCGGCGTTCGACTTCGGTGACGATTTCGCCCGCGCTCAGGGAGCGAAGCGTTAGCGCCACTTAAAAAATCTGCGCGGGCCGCCCGCGCTGACCCATCAGGCGGCGATCAGGCGTTCGACTTCGGTGACGATTTCGCCCGCGCTCAAGCAGCGAAGCGTTAGCGCCACTTAAAAATCTGCGCGGGCCGCCCACACTGGCCCCTCAGGCGGCGATCAGGCGTTCGACTTCGGTGACGATTTCGCGCAGATGCACCGGCTTTTCGAGGACCTTGGCTTCGGGGGAGGCCTTTTGCGCATTGAGCGCCACGGCGGCGAAGCCGGTGATGAACATGATCTTCAGGCCCGGCTGGCGCTGCGAGGCGACCTTGGCCACTTCGATGCCGTCGGCCCCAGGCATCACAATGTCGGTCAGCAGCAGGTCATACGGCCCCTGATCGAGGGCTTCGATAGCGCTGTCGCCATCGGGGCAGCTTACAACGTCATAGCCGGCGCGCTGAAGGGCGCGCGTCAAAAAGCTGCGCACGGAATTTTCGTCTTCCGCGAGGAGAATCTTGGTCATTAATCCCGGTCCTGTGGGAAAGGGGCCCCGTTTACTCAGAGAGTAGATGATTAGGGCGCAGGTGTAAATTAGGGGTGAAGAGAGCGCAGAATTGTCTTATCACGGGTTTAATGGCCGATCTTTCATCCCCAGTTGAAACCGTCCCTGCCGTGAATGTACGCCGTCCGGCGGTAAAGGGTTGCGGGCTGGTGTTCGGTTTGCCGCATTCGGGACCGTATCTGCCGCCGGACTTTGTGGCGGCGGCGCGCTATGACGCGCAACACCTGCGCATGACCGAAGACGCCTTTGTTGACGCGCTGGTCGGGTTTGAGACGCTGGAAGGGGTGTGGGCGGTGCGGGCCAATTACAGCCGCGCCTATGTCGATGTGAACCGCCACCCGCTTGAGCTGGACCCGCGCCTGATCCGCGGCGCCCTGCCGAAAGGCGCACTTAGCCAGTCGCTGCGCGTGCGGTCCGGTTACGGCGTCATTCCGCGCTGCCTGTCGGGCGCGCGGGAGATTCACGCGCAGCCGATCACCTATGACGAGGCGGCGCGGCGTCTGGCGCAGGTGCACGTTCCCTATCACCGTGCCCTGACCGAGGCGCTGGCCGAAGCGAAATCGGCGCACGGGCGGGTGACGCTGATCGATTGGCACTCCATGCCCTCGACGACGCTCAAACCGGGCACGGAGGCCCAGCCGTCGGCGAAACTGGCGGATATTGTGCTGGGGGATCTGCATGGTGAGGCGTGCGCGCCCGGCCTGACGGCCTTTGTGCGGCAGGTGTTCGAAGCGCACGGCTTCCGCGTGGCGCATAACCATCCCTTTGCCGGCGGCTATACGCTGGAACGCTACGCCCAGCCGCACAAGGGGGTGGAGGCGCTACAGATCGAGCTGAACCGCGGGCTCTACATGGATGAGGCAAACCTGACCCTCAGCCCCAAAGCCGGGCGCATGCAGGCGGCCATCGCAGCAGTGATCGACGGGCTGAAGCGAAGGTAATACCAAGGGTCATTGAAAATGACTCTTGATATTACCTTCGAGACTGTCTCATGTCGCTGATACATATGAGACAGTCTCGTTGCTTCAACGGCCGGATGCGGTCAGTCTCTTCGGCCGTTGGTATAAGGGACTTATTCGGGCAAAAAAAAGCCGCGCTACACGAGCGCGGCTTAAAGTCTACAGGGAGGAAACGCCCAGGAAGGGCATCGACGTAAAAACGTCGAACACTGACTTTATACGTTGCGATGCAAAAATCCACAAGCGGAAAACGCATTTGTATGATCACGTATCGTTACAACGGTTCCTAAGCGTAAGAATTAAAGTTAAGCAAACCTTTGCGTTATTTAGAAAACGATTCAGCCGGCTTTCGTTTCTATATTTGTTTTATCTTGCTGCGACGCAGCATTTTCGCTTTCAGCCTCGACCTTGCCGTCATAGATAGGGCGCGTGCGGGTAGGGTAGGGATGCTCCTCCAAAAGCTCACGCATCCGCCGCAGGCCGCGCGCCGCCTGTGAGCGCGACTGCCGCCAGGCCAGAAGCGCGGTGGCCCCGATGCTGGCCAGCGCCAGAGGGATCGGACCGAACAGCCACGCGGCGGCCGCTAACGAGAAGTAATAGCCGCGCACACCCTGCGAAAAGTTCGACATGGCCGGCTCGAAAATGTCCGACACGGCCTCGGTGAAGGCCTGCGCGCTCTGCGGG
>NZ_JAIWNX010000258.1 GCF_020217185.1 Asticcacaulis sp. | reverse complement strand
TCGATGTTTTCGGGCACCGCGCCCATGGCGGCCACGGCGTAGTTGGTCTGACGCAGGGCCCAGATGAAGTTGAGAAGCCCGCGCGCCAGACAGACCATGACCAGAGCCAGCTTCATCAGGAGCAGGGCCGAGGACGAGGTGTCGATGCCGAGCGCGTGCGCGCTCTTGTACGACAGGTCGCCGGTAAAGATGGCCCCGGCGACGGCGGCAATCAGGATGAGGTTGGCCGAAGCGAAGAAGCTCATTGAATTGACGCCGTGACCGATGAGGTTGGAGTCGTAGAGCTTGAACGAGCGAATGACCATTTCCTTCATCCACGCGCGCCGCACGATGGTCAGGTCCTTGAAGATCACGCCCGATTTCTTGGACAGGGCTTTGAGCACCGGCTCATAGCCCAGCCAGCAGAAGATGAAGACCAGAAGGGCGGCGAAATCGCGCCAGCTACCGAACAGTTTGACGATCAGTTCCATGGATGCGGTCTTTGCTAAGTCTCTGTTGTTATCCGACTTTGGTCTAGTTGCGGTGTTTCGAAGTCGCCTGACAAGCGATAATTCCTTGTCAGGTAACAAATTGTAGCAAAGTGCGAAAACAAAAAACGCAGACTTCGCTTGTGCGAAAGAAGCGGACCGCTTATGACAGCGCCCAAACCATATCTTCAATGCCGTTTAACAATAAAGACATCCTATGAATCTCGATAAGATTTCCGTCGGTCCGAACGCTCCCTGGGACATCCACGCCGTCATCGAAATTCCGCAGGGCGGTATGCCCGTCAAGTACGAAATGGATAAGGATTCCGGCGCGCTGTTCGTCGATCGCTTCCTTTACACCTCCATGTTCTATCCGGGTAACTACGGCTTTATCCCGCACACGCTGGCTGACGACGGCGACCCCTGCGACATTCTGGTGGTCGGTCCGACGCCGGTCTATCCGGGCGTGGTCATCCGTTCGCGCCCCATTGGTGTGCTGCTGATGGAAGACGAAGCGGGCAAGGACGAGAAGATTCTGGCCGTGCCGGTGGACAAGCTGCACCCCTATTATACCAATGTGTCGAGCTATCGTCAGATGCCGGCCATCATGATCGAACAGATCACCCACTTCTTCGCCCACTACAAGGATCTGGAGAAGAACAAGGAAACCCGCGTTCTGGGCTGGGGCGATCCGGAGCAGGCCGCTCAGCTGATCCGCGAAGGTCAGGAACGTCTGGCCAAGAAGATCGGTTGATCTTTAAAATACTACCGAAAAGCCCGCTGGAAACGGCGGGCTTTTTTTGTGCGCGATTTTAAGAATTGTGAAAACAAGTCACACGATGAAATATGGATTGACCTGCCACGCAGGCCATGCAATTGTTTCTATACAGAAGGGCCAAGCGGTAATTTCTGCTTTTGCGATGGCATGTATTTGCAAATTTTCGCAGTCCATTGCAAAATGAGACCGAATTATCGGATGAATTCGATTATTTGATCGGCTCTGTGCATAAATCTCCTGCCTGCTCAAAAATAACCTTTAAAATCAAATGAGAAATGGGGCTGCGCGGTTAAGACCCCTAAAGGCCGCGTTGTGGATTTCTAAGTAAGCCGCATGATATTAGTCCGCGCTGGTATAACGCGTTGCATATCCGTGGCCTGAGCGTGTGTTTGTGCGGGCCTGCGGCTTCTTCCTCCCCCAAAAATAGACTTTTCAGGTCAGAACAGAAAATACCTATGTCCGATAGCTCATCCGATGTGGCGTCGCGCCTCTACGCCCTTGCCGTAGCCCGTGATACCGCTAACCTGGTCGATCTCGACGCCTCCCTTGCCCTTGCCCGCGCTTCGGTGCGCACGCTGATGGCCCTGTCGCCGCAGGCGGCCATGCTGATGCGTGAGTTCGCGCAGGAAGAAATCGACCGACTGCATATGGAATGCACCGAGGAATCGCATGGTTCCATCGCCATCATCCGCGATACGCTGAATATGGCCTGAGCCCTGCGCACCGGTGCAAAACAAAAAAGCCCGAAGGCATTGGCCTCCGGGCTTTTTTCATGGCTTGATGCGACGCCTATTCGACCGTCTGATCTTCGATCTCGGCGTCCGGGCCGTTCTTCTTGATCGACTCGATGGCGTTCTTGGCCGACGCCTTGGAGGCATAGCCTTCGGTCCAGAAAATCGTCTCGGAATTATAGACGAAATAGGCGACGAATTCGCCGGCCTTGTTCTTCTTGATCAGGAACTTGTGCGCCATGAGGGTCTCCGTTTGTTGGCAACGCCATCGGGCGTCGGCGTGAGGATTCTCCGCAAAGGGGATTCCGTCAAGCTTAAGTTACGAAGTTATCGGAAGCGTTTGAGCCCGTGGTGCCAGATCAGGCCCAGAAACCCGCCCTTGATGAATGGCAGCAGCAGCAGGGTCAGGGCGCCCATAATGGTCAGGGTCACTGGCACCACGATTTCCAGCGGAAAGTTCCAGAAAAACTCAAAGGCAAACATCGGCGCAATGACCAGATGCCCGACCAGCAGCATGGTCACATAGGCCGGGCCGTCGTCGCAGGGATAGGCCCCCAGCGGCGTCTGACAATGGCTGCACGTATCCACCACCTTGAGATAGCCCCGGAAGGCGTGGCCTTCGCCACAGGCAGGGCAGCGGCGGCGCAGGCCGCGGGAAATGGCCGTCGAAAGTGAGGCTTTATCGGTCATGGGGCCGGAACTCCGCTGTTATCTGTTCTTATCATACGCCGATATGTGGGAAACCACACGTCCCCCCGCCATGTGTAACGCTGTCGCAGGCCTGTCGATACCGCATTGCAAGCCTTGGGTGTGATTTTACGCTTGCAAAATCACATAAAGACATCTTTATATGGTTATATGAAATCGAGCGACATACTGGGCGAAGCGGCGCTGCTGGAGGCGTTAAAGGCGATGGGGGAACCCACACGTCTGCGTCTTTTGCGTCTTTTAGCGCATGAAGAACTGTCTGTCATGGAATTGGTGCGGATTCTCAATCAGAGTCAGCCGCGTATCTCGCGCCACCTCAAGCTGATGAATGAGGCCGGGGTGATTGACCGTTTTCCGGACGGGGCCTGGGTCTTCTATCGCCTGAGTGAGCATCCGGCCCTGACGCCTTTGATTGACTCGGTGTTGAGCGCGCTGGGTGATGAAAACAGCGCCGATCTGCGGGCGCTGGAAGAGGTGCGCGGTCAGCGGCTTGAGGCGGCGCAGGGCTATTTTGAGAATATCGCCCCGGTATGGGATCAGATCCGCTCGCACTATGTCGATGATGCCGAGGTCGAGACGGCCATTCAGTCGCTGGTGGGGGATGCGCCGGTCGAAACCATCGTCGATCTGGGCACCGGGTCGGGTCGGATGCTCAGCCTGCTGGCGCCGAACGCGCAATACGCCATCGGGCTCGACCTGTCGCAGCAGATGCTCAACATCGCCCGCGCCCGCACGCGCGAGGCGGGCCTGAGCGGCATTGATTTCCGCCACGGCGACATCCTCGCCACCCGGCTCAATGGTCAGAGCGCCGATCTGGTCGTCATCCATCAGGTGCTGCACTTCCTGCCCGATCCGGGGCAGGCGCTGAAAGAGGCGGCGCGGCTGCTGAAACCCGGCGGCCGCCTGCTGATCGTCGATTTCGCGCCGCACCGGCTGGAGATCATGCGCGACGAATATCAGCACCGTCGCCTCGGCATCGGTGATGACGATATGGGCCACTGGCAGAAGGTGGCCGGGCTTAAGGCCCTGCGCAGCCTGTCCCTGCCGCCGCATCAGGAGCCCGGTCTGACCGTGCGCATCTGGCTGATGCAAAAAGCCTGATACACCCCATAAAACGCTACAGAGAATACGCCTATGGCTCCGCCGCCCGCCTTTGTTCAGTCCGCCATTGCCCGCTCGGTCCGCGCCGGGGCGTCGCACCTTAATGTGTCGTTTGAGTTCTTCCCGCCCAAGTCGGCGGAGATGGAAGAGAGCCTGTGGGGCGCCATCCGCCGCCTTGAGCCGCTGAACCCCAGCTTCGTCTCGGTCACCTATGGGGCGGGCGGTTCGACGCGCGAGCGTACCCACCGCACGGTGAAGCGCATACTGGACGAAACCGCGCTGAAACCCGCTGCGCACCTGACCTGCGTCGAGGCGTCACGCGAAGAGGTCGATGAGGTCATCCGCGAATACTGGAACGCCGGGGTGCGCCACATCGTGGCCCTGCGTGGCGACCCGCCCGGCGGGCTTCAGGACGGCCAGTACACGCCGCGCCCGGACGGCTATCAGAACGCCACGGAGCTGACGGCCGCCATCCGCCGCATCGGCGATTTTGAGGTCAGCGTCGGTGTCTACCCGGAAAAGCACCCGCAGTCGCCGTCTCTGGACTTTGATCTCGACGTGCTGCGTCAGAAGGTCGATGCCGGGGCGACGCGCGGCATCAGCCAGTTCTTCTTTGAGCCGGAAACCTTCCTGCGCTTTCGCGATGCCGTGGCCGATGCGGGCATTCAGATTGATCTGACGCCGGGCATCATGCCGGTCACCAATTTCAAGGGCCTGCGCAAGATGGCGGCGGCCTGCGAAGCCGCGGTGCCCGACTGGCTGCAAGAGCTTTTCCAAGGCCTCGATGACGATGCGGAGACGCGCAAACTGCTGGCGTCTGCCGTGGCGGTCGAGCAGGTGCTGGGGCTGGAGCGCGAAGGGGTGAACCATTTTCACTTCTACACGCTCAACCGGGCCGAACTGGTCTATTCCATCTGTCGCGTTCTGGGTCTAAGGGACGGTCAGCCGACCGCCGCCTGATTGCCTTCTCATGTCTATTCAACCCGACTACGCTTCGATTACGCGGGCGGACCCCAATCCGTTCAAGCGCTATCTGCAACGCAAGCGCTTCGAGGAGGCGATTGCCCTGCTGAACGGTCGGCGTCCGGCGCTCAGTATCGACTACGGTGCGGGCGATGGTGAACTGGCGCGGCAGCTAAATCAGGCCTGTCCCGACGGCGAGGTCATTTGCTTTGAGCCGTCGCCGCAGTTGCGGGCGCAGGCGGTGGCCCATGTCGGCGCGCTGAGCGGCGTGACGGTGGTGGCCGGGATCGAGGGGATTGCCGATGCGAGTGCGGACGCGATCTTCTGTCTGGAGGTGTTCGAGCACCTGCCACCGGAGGAGACGGAGGCGGCGCTGGCTCAGATGCACCGGCTTTTGAAGCCCGATGGCGTGCTGATTATCGGCGTGCCGGTCGAGACGGGGCCGGTGGCGTGGGTAAAGGGTTGGTTCCGCGGGCGTCGGCGGGCGGATTTCGACACGGACCGTGATCGTATCGCGCAGGCGGCGCGCGGCGATCTCCGTTTCGAGCGCTTGCGCGTGGACTTTGAAGGCGGCGGGGGCTACTACCCGCATCATCTGGGCTTTGATTATTGCGATCTGCTGGCGCGCGTGAAGGCGCACTTTGTGATCCAAAAGCGCCGCTCCAGCCCGCTGGCCCTGCTGCCGCCGGAATGGAACAGCGAACTGAACCTGCTTCTGCGGAAGCGCTGATAAGCTTCGCCTCCCCTGATTTCAGGGGAGGTGGATTCGAGGCCGCAAGGCTTCGAAGACGGTGGGGTTAAACCCGCCAGTGTAACCCCCCTCCGCCGATTCCGGCGGTGTCCCCCCTGACATCAGGGGGGAAGGAGACAGATATGACCCGTCAGGACCGCATTGACACGCTGAAAGCCGCCGCCAAGGAACGCATCCTCATCCTCGACGGATCGTGGGGCGTGATGATCCAGCGGCGTGGCCTCGATGAGCAGGATTTTCGCGGTGAGCGCTTCAAGGACCATGTCGGTCAGATGAAGGGCAATAACGACATCCTGTGCCTGACCCGCCCGGACATCATCACCGACCTGCACAATCAATACTATGCGGCCGGGGCTGATATTTCCGAGACCAATACCTTCTCGGCGACGACCATTGCCATGGACGACTACCACCTCGATGCGCAGGCCTGCTGGGACATCAATTACGAAGGGGCGAAGCTGGCGCGCGCCGCCGCCGATGCCTGGACGGCGAAGGAGCCGGAAAAGCCGCGCTTTGTGGCGGGCTCGATCGGGCCGCTGAACAAGATGCTGTCCATGTCGTCGGACGTGAACGATCCGGGGGCGCGCAGCGTCACCTTCGATCAGGTCTATGCGGCCTATAAGCAGCAGATCCGCGCCCTGAACGAGGGTGGGGTGGACCTCTATCTGGTTGAGACCATCACCGACACGCTGAACTGCAAGGCGGCGCTGAAAGCGATTATGGACCTTGAGGACGAGGGGCTGGACAAGCTGCCGATCTGGATTTCGGGCACCATTACCGACCGTTCGGGACGTACCCTCAGCGGGCAGACGGCGGAGGCCTTCTGGAACTCGGTGAAGCACGCCAAACCGTTTGCTATCGGCTTTAACTGCGCGCTTGGGGCCGACCTGATGCGTCCGCACATTGCCGAACTGGCGCGCGTGGCCGATACGCTGGTCGCCGCCTATCCCAATGCCGGCCTGCCCAACGCCATGGGCCAGTATGACGAGCAGCCGCACGAAACGGCGCACGAACTGCACGAATGGGCCAAGGACGGGCTGGTCAACATACTGGGTGGCTGCTGCGGCACGACGCCCGACCATATCAAACACGTCGCCGATGAGGTGCGCGGCTTTGCGCCGCGCGTCCCGCCGGAGCGCCCCCGCGCCCTGCGCCTGTCTGGCCTTGAACCGTTCGAACTGAATTGAGGTTGTTATGCGTCTGACCCTGCTTTTCGGCGGCCTGAGCCGCGAACGTCTGGTGGCCGTCGCCACCACCCAGTCCCTGCACAAGGCCCTGCCCGAAGCCGATCTGTGGTTCTGGGACGAGGACAATCACGTCTATGAGGCCTCGTCACTCGCGCTTCTGGGCCATCAGCGGCCGTTCGAGGTGCCCTTCCGTGCCGATGGCCACGATCTGGGGACCATTGATCAGGCGCTGGATCGTGCCGCCGCCGAAGACCGCGTGCTGATCCTTGGCCTGCATGGCGGCATTGCTGAAAATGGCGAGTTTCAGGTCAAGTGCGAGGCGAGGGGTGTGCCCTTCACCGGCTCCGGTTCGGCGGCTTCGCATCTGGCCTTCGATAAGGTGTCGGCCAAGCGCTTTGCCGCCTGCGCCGGTGTGCCGTCCCCGGCAGGCATTGCGCTCAGTGACCTTGATGACGCCTTCGCCGAGTATGGCAAGCTGGTCGCCAAGCCGGCGCAGGATGGGTCGAGCTTCGGCCTGATCTTCGTCAATTCGACCAATGACCTTGTGGCGGTGCGCGAAGCCGCCAAAGAGCAGCCCTATCTGATCGAGCCGTTTGTGACGGGGGCCGAGGCCACCTGCGCCGTGCTGGAGCAGGCCGACGGGTCGCTGATTGCCCTGCCGCCCATCGAGATCATCCCCGACCGTGGGGCCTTTGATTACCACTCCAAATATCTGTCCAACAAGACGCAGGAAATCTGCCCCGCGCGCTTTGCACCGGAGGTGATGGCGGAGATTCAGCGGCTGGCCATCGCGGCGCATAAGGCGCTGTCGTGCCGGGGCTATACGCGGTCGGATTTCATCGTCTCGGATAAGGGCCCGGTGTTTATCGAAACCAACACCCTGCCCGGTATGACGGCCTCGTCGCTCTACCCCAAGGCGCTGGCGGCGCAGGGGATTGGCTTTGTCGATTTCCTGCACGGTCAGGTCGATATTGCGGTCAGGCGGGCGGGGAAATAGTTTCCCCTTCCTGCGCTTAGGGTGGGGTGTAGCGCCCGCAACTACGATCTGAGTCTTCCCCCTCCACCGCTTCGCGGTCCCCCTCCCCACGCTTCGCGCAGGGAGGAGAAAACAGGCCAATGACCCTAAATCCTCTTCCCGACAACTGGTCCGACCGTCTGCGGATCGCCGCCGATGTGCTGAAAGACGTCACGCCGGACGAGCTGAGCGTCGATCAGCCGTTCTATGATGAGCTGACGCTGGTCCTGACCGAATACCGCCTGAGTGATGCGGCCTTTGCCGCCGTGGCCTCAACTGTGCCCAACCCGCCGGACTGGGCGCAACTGAGTGCTGCCGTCCACGCCTCGACGCCCAATGCCCTGTTGCTGCATATCCACGGCTGGCTGGCGCAGGCGCGGTGGATCGATACGCCGCTGGTGCGCGTGCACGCACAGGGCCTGCTCGAACCGGCGCTGCGGCGACTGGCGGCCCATGTTTCCGATCTTGATATTACGCCCGTAAAAGACGATTAAGGTGAAAGAGCGGAGGTGGTGATGAGCGATTCAAAGTATTACATCAAGGCTATACGTAGCATTACTGCTGCTACTGACTGGTTCATAGAAACGAGTCCTGGGGAGTATGCACCTGTAGCTGTTTTTGCACTTGTAGATTTCACTTGGGTTTCGTCTTCGGGAGTTTCTGAAGAATCAAAAATTATCCCTCTTTTAGCGGACGATTTGGACGATTTAAGCGTTGGTGATGAATATAAAAACGAATATAAGGTGCTGATTCATAAAAAAGAAATAGAAGCTTAATTATGACCCCCACCTTCATCAATATCGGCGAACGTACCAATGTCACGGGCTCGGCCAAGTTCCGTAAGCTGATCGTCGAAGGCAACTACACCGCCGCGCTCGATGTGGCGCGTCAGCAGGTGGAGGCCGGGGCGCAGATCATCGACATCAATATGGACGAAGGCCTGCTCGATGCGGTCAAGGCCATGACGACCTTCCTCAACCTGCTGGCCGCCGAACCCGATATCGCGCGTGTGCCGGTGATGATAGACTCGTCGAAGTGGGAGGTGATCGAGGCGGGTCTGAAGTGCGTGCAGGGCAAGGCCATCGTCAACTCCATCTCGATGAAGGAGGGCGAGGACATCTTCCGCCACCACGCCCGCGAGTGCCTGAAATACGGCGCGGCGGTGGTGGTCATGGCCTTTGACGAGGTGGGTCAGGCCGATACAGCGGCGCGCAAGATCGACATCTGTACCCGCGCCTACAACATCCTCGTGGGCGAGGTGGGTTTCCCGCCCGAAGACATCATTTTCGACCCCAATATCTTCGCCGTGGCGACGGGGATCGAGGAACATGACAACTACGCCGTGGACTTTATCGAAGCGACGCGCACCATCAAGCAGACCCTGCCCTATGCGCGTATATCGGGCGGCGTGTCGAACGTCAGCTTCTCCTTCCGGGGCAATGAGCCGGTGCGCCGCGCCATCCACTCGGTATTTTTGTACCATGCCATCAAGGCCGGCATGGATATGGGCATCGTCAATGCCGGCGACCTGCCAGTCTATGACGATATCGACGCCGAACTGCGCGAAGCGGTCGAAGACGTTATTTTGAACCGGCCCCAGCGCCACAATGTCAGCAATACCGAATGGCTGGTCGATCTGGCCCCGAAGTACAAGGGCGAGAAGGGGCAGGTTGAGGCGAAGACACTGGCCTGGCGTGAAGGCACCGTCGAAGACCGCCTGAAACACGCCCTGGTCCACGGCATCACCGAATTTATCGAAGCCGATACCGAAGAGGCGCGGCAACAGGCTGAGCGCCCGCTGCACGTTATCGAAGGGCCGCTGATGGCCGGGATGAACGTCGTTGGCGACCTGTTCGGGGCGGGCAAGATGTTCCTGCCGCAGGTGGTCAAATCCGCCCGGGTCATGAAGCAGTCGGTGGCGTACCTCATGCCCTTCATGGAGGCCGAAAAAGACGGCGCCGAGCATCAGTCGGCGGGCAAGATCCTGATGGCTACGGTCAAGGGTGACGTCCACGATATCGGCAAGAACATCGTCGGCGTGGTCCTGCAATGTAACAATTACGAGGTCGTCGATCTGGGGGTCATGGTGCCTGCTGATCGCATCCTCGAAGAGGCCAAGAAGCACAAGGTCGATATGATCGGCCTTTCGGGCCTGATCACGCCGTCGCTGGATGAAATGGTGTTTGTGGCGCGCGAAATGCAGCGTCAGGGCTTTGACATTCCGCTGCTGATCGGCGGGGCGACGACCTCGAAAACCCATACGGCGGTGAAGATCGAGCCGGGCTACAGCAACGGGCAG
>NZ_JAIWNX010000257.1 GCF_020217185.1 Asticcacaulis sp. | reverse complement strand
ACCGTCTATGTGCTCGATGCGTCGCGCGCCGTGGGCGTGGTGTCGCAACTGCTGTCCGACGCGGATAAGGCGCAGTTTATCGCCGATACGCGCGCCGACTACGAGAAGGTGCGTCTGGCCTATGGCAAGGGCGATCAAAAGCCACGTTCTGACCTTAAAGAGGCGCGCGCAAAGAAGTTTGTCATCGACTTTGCGGCCGAAGCCCCCGTCGCCCCGACCTTCCTTGGGACGCGGACCTTTTCGCCGTATGACCTGCACGATCTGGCCGACCATATCGACTGGACGCCGTTTTTTGCCACCTGGGAGCTGGCCGGGCGCTTCCCGGACATCCTTGAGGACGAGATTGTGGGCGAGGCGGCCACCGCCCTCTACGCCGATGCGCAGGCCATGCTGAAGCGCATTCTGGACGAAAAATGGTTTGAGGCGCGCGGCGTCGTCGGCTTCTGGCCCGCCAATGCCACCGATGATGACGATATCGAAGTCTATGAAGACGAGACGCGCTCAAAGGTCATTGCGCGTTTCCACACCCTGCGTCAGCAGATGAAGAAGACGCGCGACGATCAATCGAATACGGCCTTGAGCGACTTTGTGGCCCCGAAAGGCACGCCCGACTGGATCGGCGGCTTTGCCGTCACCGCCGGGCATGGCGAAATGGAGATCGCGGCGAAGTTCAAGGCGGCGGGCGACGACTATAACGCCATTCTGGCCACCGCTCTGGCCGACCGTCTGGCCGAAGCCTTCGCCGAAGCCCTGCACAAGCGCGTGCGCCGCGAGCTGTGGGCCTATGCGGCGGACGAAGACTTAGATGTCGCCGGTCTGATCGCCGAACAGTATAAGGGCATCCGCCCGGCACCCGGCTATCCGGCCCAGCCCGACCACACCGAAAAATGGACCCTGTTCGATCTTCTGGACGCGCGGGCACAGGCGGGGATGGAGCTGACCGAGAGTCTGGCCATGACGCCGCCGGCCTCGGTCTCGGGCCTCTATTTCGCGCATCCGAAGTCGCACTATTTCGGCGTCGGCAAGATCGAAAAGGATCAGGTCGAAGACTATGCCCGCCGCAAGGGCTGGAGCGTCGATGAAGCCGAGCGGTGGTTGTCGCCCATTTTAAACTACTTACCGTAATCTCTCCTCCCTACGCCTTAGCTTGCGAGGCGGAGGGGGGCGACTCTTTCTCGGTTCCCGGCGCATAGCCTACAGAATCCTGCGCGCGGCGAATGGCCTGCGCCACCCCCCTCCGTCTTTGACGCTTCGCGTCAAATCCACCTCCCCATCGCTGCGCGACAGGGAGGAGAGGGCTTGCCAATCGCTTCAAACCCGCGCTAGGTCGTATACGATTTTAAGCGCAGGAGCGGGGTAATGCTGTCCAAACGGGCGTTTTTGAGCGGGGCCGTGGCTTCGGGTGTGGTCGTGGCATCGGGCGTGAAGGCCCAGACTCAGACCGTGACCCAGACTCAGGGCTTGCCCAATCTTGCGGCGGGGGCCAAGCCCATCAGCGTGACGGAGCGTCAGGCGCGCATCGCCCGACTGCAAGAGCAGATGCAGCGGCAAAGGATCGCCGGGTTGCTGATCGAAGGCGGCACGTCGCTGACCTATTTTACCGGCCTGCGCTGGGGGCGGTCTGAGCGCGTGACGGCGGCTCTGATCCCGGCCAAGGGGCAGACCGTCATCGTCACCCCCTATTTCGAGGAAGCCCGCACGCGCGAAACGCTGGAAGTTCCCGCCGATGTCCGCACCTGGAACGAGGACGAAAGCCCCTATGCGCTGATTGCCGGTGCGCTCAAGGATCGCGGCGCGGCCAGCGGGACGCTGGCCGTCGAAGGGACCACGCGCTATTTCATCATCGATGGCCTGAAACAGCAGGGCGCGTTCGCGGTGGTATCGGGGGAGGCGCTGGTGGCCGCCTGCCGCCGCCTCAAGTCGCCGGCTGAGCTGGCCCTCATGCAGACGGCCAACGACATCACGCTGGCGGCGCTGCGTCACGTCCATGCGAACATCAAGGTCGGTATGGCGTCGCGCGATATTGCGGCCCTGATGAACGACGCCACGCGGGCGCTGGGGGGGGCGCCGGAATTTGCCCTGACCCTGCTTAATGAGGCCAGCGCCTATCCGCACGGCACCAAGACGCCGCAAACCGTGCGCGAAGGCTCGGTGATCCTGATGGATTGCGGCTGTGCGCTGCTCGACTACGAATCCGACATCACCCGCACCTGGGTCTATGGCGAAGCGACGGCGCGGCAGCGCAAGGTGTGGGACACGGTGCGCCGCGGGCAGGAGATCGTGCTGGAAACCGCAAAGATCGGCGTAGCGGTGGCAAAGCTCGATGCCGCCGTGCGCGCCTTCTATGATAAGGAAGGCTGGGGGCCGGGCTTCACCCTGCCGGGTCTGTCGCACCGCGCCGGGCACGGTATCGGCATGGATGGCCACGAAGCGCCTTATCTGGTCGGTAATGACGCGACGCCGCTGGAGGCTGGTATGTGCTTTTCGGACGAGCCGGGCCTCTATATCCCCGGCGAATTCGGCGTGCGGCTTGAGGATTGCTGGCATGTGACGCCCACAGGGCCGAAGCTGTTTTCGCCTCTGGCCCGCTCACTGGAAGACCCGATTTGACTATGGACGCCGAAACCCGCAAGCAAAATTCGATCCGTCTGTTGAAGGCGCGGGGGATGCGCGTTTCCGACAGCCTGCCCGAAATCGAAGAGGCAGCGGATGTGACGATCCGCTCCGGCGAAGCGATCGTCTATCGCCTCCTGTGCCTCACGGCGGTGGCGCAGGCGGCCTTTCTGGGGCGGCCGGGCCCGGTCCTGCCCTTTGTCGGGCGCTGGAAGCTCGACCCGCACCTGACGCCGCAGGAACGCACGCTTTTGCAAGGGGACGCGGTGTCTGAGGCCGATGCCATCCGCTTTTCATGGCGGGTGGAGGCCATGGTGCCGCTGATGTGGGCGATCGGCCTGATCGACGAGCTGTGGTTTCCCGCCGAAGACGTCAACGCGCAAGAGATGCTCGACTACTGGCAGGACTTTGCGCACGACGATCTGAGTCGTATCGGCCACCGAGATGTCGAAGAGATACTGGATCAGGCCGACCTGATCTATCGCCTGCACGGGGCGGTGCGCGATGGGGCCGAAGGCGTCCTGCCCGATGTGGTGCGCGAACGCCACCACGCGCTCAACTGGCTGATCGGCTATGAGGGCGACGACTGGGACGACGTGCAGACGGATACTTAAAGCGCCTGGAATGCTATGATCGTGGCCGCTATCGCCAGCAGGTGTAGCCAGACGATTCCGTTGAATCTGCGTTTGAAATCGCGCTTGACGCTCTTGTGGCGGAACAGCCGCATGGACAGCAGCGCCGCGGGCCAGCCGCCCAGCCAGCAAAGCCGCAGCAGTGTTGCTTCCGGCACGCGACGCTCACGACGGATGGCGCGGCGCTTGTCAGCGGCCCACACCTGAAACGTCACCAGATCGATCAGAGCCAGCCAGCCGAGTGCCAATATCCAGAGGGTCATGGTGGCAGGATGGCGGGTGTTGTATAATAAGGTCTAAACCTAACTTCATCAGTTTTAATCAGATTGACAAATTTTGATTAAGTCCCATCCTCAGGGCATGAACACACGGACCGTTACAGCTCATATCCCTGTTGAACTGGCTGAGGCCGTCGATGCCGCAGCCGCCCGTTTGGAGCGGCCACGTGGCTGGATCGTCAAGCAGGCCTTGCAGAGCTGGCTAAGCCTTGAGGAGCGCCGGCATCAAATGACGCTCGAAGGTTTGCGCGATATCGAAGAAGGCCGTGTCCATTCGCATCAGGAAATAAAGGACTGGATCGCCTCGCTGGAGCGTGACTGATGCGTGTCGTCTGGTCGGCGGCGGCTCACCGCGATTTGAGGCGGGTCTATGAATTCGTGAAATCTGATAGCCCACGTGCCGCCGCGCGCATAGTCGATATGCTTGACGCCGCCGCAGATCGCCTGCCTGACTATCCTGAAATTGGGATGAGGCTGGAAGTTTATGACCCTTTGCACGTCAGATCGCTGATCGTGGGCGACTACGAGATGCGCTACGAGGTCAGTGCGGACGTTATCTCGATTGTTCGTTTGTGGCACGCTCGCGAGTACCGCTGACGTTTATTCCCCGTCCTTCTTGCCCCAGCCGAGCTTGTTCATCAGGCCGGTGGCCCAGTTGCCGCTCGACTGGCCCTTGCCCGACTTGCCCGTCGTGCGGGATGAGCCGATGGCGGCATCGGGATCAACGGGGGCCGTGGTGGCGCTGGTCTTTTGCGGGGTGAGGACATCGAGCGTCTGACGCTCGGTCGCGGGCTTCATCGCCTCGGCAATGATCTTCGCCTCTTCCTCGGTCTGCATTTCCTTGAAGATGTCGGGATGCCCCGACAGCGCCTTGGTCGCGCGCTCGCAATCGCCGGGCAGGGACCAGTTGACATAGGCCCCGGCGGCCTGACCCTTGGGGGCCTTGCGCGCCTCTTCCCAGCCGTTGAAGCCCTGTTCGCGGGCGGCCTCGGCGCTCTTGCGGCCCTCCGGGGCTTCGCCCTTTTTCGACAGGGTCAGCGCCGCCTCATAGGCGCGCAGATATGAGGCGCCGATCTTTTCCATCTCCTGGCTCAAAGGCTCGACGTCCGAGATACGCTCGGCCAGGTCCATATGCCCGGACAGGATTCCGTGGCACCAGGCCACGCGGTTGAAGTCATCGGCTGGCGCGTCGGCGATGACGGGGGTACGCACGACCTGTTCCTTGATGCCGGTGACATTGGTGGCGATAGGGCCATCATCGGTTTGCGCCATTGCCGAACCGACCAGCAGGGCCATACACACAGTCGCCGTAATCGTCGCTTTCATGGACGCCGTCATCCTCATATTCAGACTCATCCCTTTGTCATGCGGACAAATTGGGGCGAAATCGCGTTTTATGGTTATTTTAGAGTGGAATGTCGCCGCGCGCACAGAAAAAATCTCTCTTACAGAAACTTAAGGGGTTTTGCGCCGTATAATGGCCTAAGGTAGTGGTCAGGATAAGACCCATGAGCTTCTGGAAGACCCTCGCGCACAAGGCGGCCCACGCCTTTGACCCCGCCGACTGCACCGATTGCCCCAAGGGGCAGCCGGGCCGCGACCCGGCGTTCGCCACGGCGGTAACCGCGCTGGGGGCCAAGCTGGCCATGGCTGACGGGCTGGTGGACGAGAGCGAGGAGCAGGCCTTTTTCGACGTGTTTCAGCCCGAACGCGGGGCCTATGACAATATCCGCCGCCTGTATGATCTGGCGCGCCAGACCAGTCTGGGCTTTGAATCCTATGCCCGGCGGCTGGCCAAACGCTATGCCCAGTGCCCGCGCATCCTTGAGGACGTGCTGGAAGGCCTGTTTCATATCGCCGTGTCGGACGGCCATCTGACCGACCGCGAAGAGACCTATCTGGAAACCGTGGCGCGTCTGTTCGACCTCAGCCCCGCGACCTATCGCCGCATTCGCGCCGACTATGCCGGGCCGGACGCCGATGACCCCTATCATATTCTGGGCATTCATCCGGACGTGGCCGACCACGAAATCCGCATCGCGCGCAACAAGGCGCTGGGGGATGTGCACCCGGATCGCATTCTGGCGCGCGGCCTGCCGTCTGAATATGTGGGGCTTTTCACGCAAAAGGCGGCGCGCATCAACGAGGCCTACACGCAGATCCTGCGTGAGCGGGCGCTGCAATAGGGGCACATTGGGCTATGAAATCGATGTCTCTCTTAACAAGTCATAAAAAAGTTAAGTTAACGCTCGGTCAGGTGGTTGACGCGGGCCTTAATCGTGCCAATCTGCTGTGGTGCAGTGCCAATACTCCCCATCTGGCATGGCGCGTAATGAGGTCAGTATAGCCATGAGCGATTTGAGGTCCGTATTCGGAAGTTTCACGCGCCCCCACCCGTGGGCGCAAGTGCGTCGGAGGAACGCCATGGCCAGACTGAAGCACATTTTCATGATGACCCTGATCGGGCTCATCTCACTCGCCGGTGCCGTGCTGGCGGTGATCTTTACCGGTATCGTCGCGGCGCTGGCCCTGATCGGCGTCGGCCTGATGGCGGTGACGGCGTTTTTCACGCGCAAGCCCGTGCGAGTCACGGTCGATGCCAACAAGCGCAAGCGCGAAGACGGCGTGCTGGACGCGCGCAAGAACGGCTCGACCTGGGAAGTGTACTAGGGGAAGTCTATTGAGCTTTTAAACCTTGAAGGTTTCGTAACCCCGGCCTATCAAGCCGGGGTTTTTTGTTGCGGATTTGCCGATGATTTCGCTGCCTTCCCCCAATTTCAATGCGCGCCCGTCCGTGCCCGACATGGTCGTGCTGCACTATACGGGTATGCAGACGGCCAGGGCGGCGCTGGATCGACTGTGCGACCCGGCGGCGCAGGTGTCGGCCCATTACGTCGTCGATGAAGACGGCACGGTCTATCACCTTGTCGATGAGGCGCGCCGCGCCTGGCACGCCGGGGTGTCGGTGTGGAAGGGCGCGCGCGACATCAATGGCGTGTCGATCGGCATTGAGCTGGTCAATCCCGGCCATGAGTTCGGCTATCGCGACTTTCCGCAGGCGCAGATCGACGCCGTGATCGGGCTGCTGGACAGCATTCGCGGGCGCTGGGATATTCCGGACCATCGCATTCTGGGGCATTCGGACGTCGCTCCGGCGCGCAAGGAAGACCCCGGTGAACGCTTCCCATGGCAGGCTCTGGCCGAGGCGGGGCACGGGCTGTGGGTCGATCCGCCGCTGCCGCCGGAGGGTGTGATGGGGCCGCCGTTGGATATTGGCGACGTCGGGCCGGGCGTGTTTGCGCTTCAGGGGGCGCTGGGAAAGCTGGGTTACGACCTCCTGCCGGGCGGGCCCTATGACGTGGAAACGAAGGCCATCGTCACTGCCTTTCAGCGCCACTGGGTGCAGTCGCGCATCGACGGCAAGGCCGATGCCCTGACGCGGGTGCGCCTGATGGCGCTGTTGCGGCATATCACGCTTCTGGAGGTCTGAGGATGAATAACGCGGTATTTATAGCTTTGTTTTCCGTGTTTTGCGGGGTGTTCACCATCTTCATCTCCATCTATGCGGCGAAGAAAAAGGGCAAAAACAGCGACAAACCTAAGGACGGGGATCAGGCATGACCTATCAGCGCTGGGACTATGTGTTTTTGCTGATGTCGGGCCTGTGGGGTCTGATCGGCGTCATGCTGCTGGCGGCGGGCAGTCATGCCGATCCGCGCCTGACCTCGGCCGGCATGTTCCTGTTGTTTCACGCGGCGACGGCTATCGGCCTGGTCCATTCGGGCTTTATGGGGCCGCGGATGCGCCTCAACGTCCTGCTGCTGCTGATGGTCGGCAGCGGGGTGTTTGCCGCCGATATCTGCTCGCGCGTCATGCGGGGTGAGGGGCTTCTGCCCAATCTGGCGCCCACCGGCGGCGTGCTGGTCATGCTGGGCTGGGCCGGGGTGGCTGTGGCTTCGGCTTTGAAGCTGACCGCGAAGAAGGCTTGATTTAGACACGGCTTTCCCGCACAAGGCGCGTGGATCAGATGACCGGGCGATCGCAGGAGCGGAGAGCCTCATCCCCAAAAGTGCTTTGCGGTTTTGGGGATGAGGCGACCTTATCTTGAGGAAAGTCCGGGCTTCACGGTAATAGGGCGGCGGGTAACGCCCGCCAAGGGTGACCTTAGGGATAGCGCCACAGAAAACAGACCGCCCGGCGTCAGCCGGGTAAGGGTGAAACGGTGCGGTAAGAGCGCACCGCGCGACCGGCAACGGAAGCGGCACGGCAAGCCCCGCCCGAAGCAAAACCGAATAGGAACGGCGCGTCGGTTCTCCGACAGGGTATTACCGCCCCAGCACGTTCGGGTTGGTTGCATGAGCGCCGGAGCAATCCGTCGCCAAGATGAATGATCGCCAGAGGGCGCAAGCCCCGAACAGAACCCGGCTTACAGGTCATCTGATCCAGATTTCTTATTACGACGGAAATTTCTGCCTTTGGTGAATAATGGTGAGGATGTCCAATTCTGTCACCGACGCAATACGATAGATGATGGTATAAGGCAATCCGGGGATGGCAAACTCCCGTGTATCTTCCACTCTGCCGGGACGTCCCAGCATCGGAAAACGTTCAAATATCATGATGGCCTGCCGGATGCGGGCAATAACCTGATCCGCCGCGCGCTCATTGTTTTCAGCAATGATAGTGTGGATAGCGCGAAGGTCCGCCATAGCTTCTGGCGTAAACACAATATTCACTGACCGAGGTCTTTCCACACGTTGTCAGCCGGGATCATTTTGGTGCGGTCAGAAGATTGCGCCAGGGCACGCTTAACCTTCTGGTCTCTCCAGACCAGATAATCGGGATCGCTATTTTCACCTTCGTCGAAACGAAGACTTAGTTCGATCTGTTTGGGGGGCTCAATGCGTGACATGAGCCTAATCTAGCAGATAGAGGCGGGTTTAAGAAGCCATAAACAGTAATGTCACAGCATTGCCATTACGGGTTGCTGTGCTACCGTCCGCTCATGACACAGGCTCCCAAATCGCACCCGTCTGAGGATCAGTCCGAATGTCTTTCGGCTGTCAAAGCGGGTTTGCGCTCGCTGGAGGCTGGTCAGTCAGTGCCCTATGAAAAGGTGCGACGCTGGCTTTTGTCGTGGGGCACGCCGTCCGAATTGTCCAAGCCTGAATGCGTGTAGTTTTTTCGCCGGAAGCGAAACTCTACGCGACAGCTTGGCGCGTCAGGCGGTTCATGGAGACCGTCTGGCCGCAGTGGCAGGCTGAGCGGGGAGTGGTGCCTGTTGTTCTGTCGCAAAACACCTGTGTGCGCACAAGTCTTTTCCTTCAGCGTGTTCTGGTACACGAGGGGTTTGCGGCGGTGACGGTCAACAGTATTCCCCGACGATCCGAAGCCGGGCCTGAGCTTGGCCCTTACGGTTTTCGCACGTCTGACCGATGGGAGGCTCACGCCTGGGTCGAGAGCGAAGACTGGATTATAGACATTACCGCCGATCAGTTTGGCGCCGACGCGGTTATTGTGACGCGACGGGATGACCCGCGCTATGGTCGTGCGGATAGTGACCAACCTTCCGAAGCCGATGCGAGACGCCGCTATCTGGCTGTTGAAGCCTTATGGCAGAGGTGGACGATCTAAATCCCGTACCCGTCCACCGGTTCCGTCACGATATGCTCACCAAACGACGCGATCAGCGGCATAGCCTGCCGGATGGTTTCGGCCACGGCGGGGATGTGCAGTGAGGCCTTGTGGCTGTCGGCGGAGTCCCACACCTCGGTGATCCACAGCTTGTCGGCATCCTGCGGGTCCCTGGCCACCACGTAGCTCAGGCAGCCGGGCATGTCGCCGACACTGGCGGTCATCAGCGCGATCAGGTCGTCGCGCTTGCCGGGGTGGGCTGAAAAGCTGCCGATCAATCCGTACATCTGTGTCTCCTTATGTGTAGCATCCTGCCCTTTCCGGGTGACAAAACCTGTCAGCAGGCTGTGGAACCGCCCCTTGTGGACAAGCACCGTTGCACACAGGCTTATGCACAGGCGCTGTTAATCTTTGTGCATGGCTTGAGTTCAGGATTTGTAAAGGCTTTCGCAACCCTTTATTCACCTTGTTTGCAAAAGTGTTAACAGGTTCCCTTTCCGTTCTATCCCCTTGTCCCTGTTCGATAAATTCTGTGCCGAAAGGCATAAAGTGTCAGTCAGAGTCATTGCGTCCCGCTTCATCCCATGTTAACCCTAATTCGGGTCGGCGAAGCAGGGCTTTCGTCGGGCTTTGGGCATGGATCATACCGAATGAGGGAGCGGGCATTGGCCCGGACGCGCAGGGGTGTTTCTCTCCACGCACGAGAAGCAACTGGATGCGAAGCGGAGACTACTGGTCCCGCAGGACTTCCGTGCGGCTGCGCTGGTGCCCTTTGATGGTATGGACGGCTTTGATGGCCTCTATGCCTTTGCCCTCAAATCGCTTGGCTGCGTTGAATGCGGT
>NZ_JAIWNX010000256.1 GCF_020217185.1 Asticcacaulis sp. | reverse complement strand
GGGGCGCAATTTTTTAGCCATTACAAGAAGATCGTCGATGCGCAGCCCTTCGGCTCGGCGCCGCGCCGCATCCTTGAAGCGCGCATCTTTGGCGATATGGCTAGGCTCAATTTCGACACGGCGGGGCGCATGACCCTGCCGGACGCCCTGTGCGAGCAGTTTGGCCTGAAAGACGCTGTGCTGCTGGTTGGTCTCTATGACCGTTTTCAGATCTGGAACCCTGACGCCTATGCCGCGCATCTGGCGACGCAGGAGGCCGAGCTGTCCGGCGTGCTGACGGAGCTGGGCTTATGAGCGAAGCGCCGCACATCTCCGTCCTGCTGAATGAGGTGATCGCCGCCGTCGCGCCTGAGCCGGGCCGCGTGGTGGTCGATGGCACCTTCGGGGCCGGCGGCTATACGCGTGCCTTCCTGTCGCGCGGGGCGGAGGTCATCGCCTTTGACCGCGACGCGCGCGTTCAGCCGTTTGTCGAGACGGTGCGCGGCGACTTTGGTGACCACTTCCGCTTCGTCAATCGCCCCTTTTCGGAAATGGCCGAAGGGCTGGCCGAGCTGGGCGTCGATCAGGTCGATGCCATTGTGCTCGATATCGGTGTCTCCTCCATGCAGCTCGATGAGGCCGATCGCGGATTCTCCTTCATGCGCGACGGGCCGCTGGACATGCGCATGGCCGTTGAGGGCCTGAGCGCGGCGGATATTGTCAATGAGTGGGCCGAAGCCGACATCGCCCATATTATCTGGCTTTACGGTGAGGAGCACAGATCGCGCGCCATTGCCGCTGCCATCGTCAAGCGCCGCAAGGAAGCTCCGTTTGCGCGCACGCTCGATCTGGCCGCCGTGGTCGAAAAGGCCGTCGGTGGGCGTCGCGGCGACAAGGTGCATCCGGCGACCAAGACGTTTCAGGCCCTGCGCATCGCCGTCAATGACGAGCTGGGTGAGCTGGAAAGCGCGCTGGAGGCATCTGAGCGCCTGCTGAAGCCCGAAGGTGTGCTGGCTGTCGTCACCTTCCACTCGCTCGAAGACCGCATGGTCAAGTCCTTCCTGGCCGAGCGCGCCGGACGCACGCCGTCGGGCTCGCGCCACGCCCCGCAAATCCACACCGGGCCCGCGCCGACCTATCGCCTCGATTCGACCAAGGCGATCGCCCCGTCCGAGGCCGAGCTGAGCGTCAATCCGCGCGCCCGTTCGGCCAAGCTGCGCGCCGCCCGTCGTACCGGTCACCCGCCTTTTGATGTCGCCCGTAGCGCGTCCCCTTCCCGGAGAGCCGTCAGATGAAAGCCCTGATGAGTCTGTTCGACCGTCGTATCCGTGGTGTCCGCCTGATCGAAGCCATCGGTCTGGTGCTGGCCCTGATCATGATCTTCTGGGTCTGTCTGTCCAAGGTCAAGGAGGGGCAGGAGGTCGCCCGCCTCAACGCGCTCAATGCCCAGATCGCCGAGGAACAGGCCGCCATCAAGGCGCTCAAGGTCAAGGTCGCCAATCTGGAGCAGCCGGCGCGTATCGAGGCGCTGGCGCGTCAGTATCTGGGGATGGAGCCCTTGTCGCCCAAGCGTGAGGCGGGTCTCGACAATCTGGTGGAAATCTCGCGCTCGGTGGCGCGTCCTGAAATCCATGCGGCCCCGCCCGTGACCGCGGTCACCGCCAAGCCCCCGGCCATGACCGAAGAAGAAAGCGCACCCATCGCTGCGCCTGCGTCGGCTACGCCCGCGACCGGGGAGGCTGCGCGATGAGATACGGACACCGCCTGTCGTTTATTGACTCGACCGCCTCCGGCTTTCAGTGGGTGGCCGACCGTATGTGGAAAGTCGAGCATGCGTTTGAGCGCGCCAATGCGGTCGCCTCGGACCGGCTGGCCAGCGCGCGGATGCGTATCTTCTTCATACTGGTGGCGATGGGCGTCATCTATGTGGTGCTGTCGGGCTTTGCAGTGAAGGCGGCCCTGTCGGGGGGGCATGGCGGCGTGGACTATAGCCTGCCCGCCGATGCGCGCGCCGATATTGTCGATCGCAATGGCGCGCTGCTGGCCACTGATGTCTTCAACTACGACCTGTTTCTCGATCCGGCCGACATCATGGCGGCGGACCGCCCGCTGGTGAAGCGCGCCCTGATCCAGCTCCTGCCCGATGTGCCGCGCGATCAGCTCGATTCGGCCCTGTCGGGGGACAGGCGCCTGATGGTCATGCCGTGGCTGAGCGCGGCGGACAAGGCGCGCATCCTCAGCTATGGCCTGCCCGGTGTGGGGTTTGAACCGCGCCGCCTGCGCGGCTATCCGCTGGGCACGGCCGGGGCCTTCTATATCGGCATGACGGAAAAGGCGGGTAAGGGCCTCGCCGGGGCCGAACGCGCCTTTCAGGATCAGATCGCCCGTTCCAACACGCCCTTCCCGCTGGCTATGGACCTGAGGGTGCAGGGCGCGCTGGAAAACGAGGTGCGTAATGTGGCGATGGCCCAAAGCGCCAAGGGGGCCATTGGCCTGGTCACCAATGTACGCACGGGCGAGGTCATCGCCATGTCGAGCTGGCCGGAATTCGACCCCAATCAGGCCGGCCGTTTTCCGGACAATAACAAGCTGAACCGCGTCACCAATTCGGTGTTCGAGGTGGGCTCGGTGTTCAAGGTGCTGTCGGTGGCTATCGGTCTGGAATCGGGGACGGCCTCGCTCAACACCACCTATGACGCGCGCACCCCCTATCAGTTGGGCAAGCGCAAGATTTCGGACTACCACGCCGAAAACCGCATCATGACGCTGGAAGATGTCTTCCTCGTCTCGTCGAACATCGGGACCACCCTGATGGCCGAAAGCGTCGGCATCGACACCATGACCAAATTCTACAACGCGCTGGGCCTGTTCCGCGCCGCCGATATCGAGTTGGCCGAAACGGCCTCGCCGCTGCTGCCCAAAAAATGGTCGAAGGATTCGCTGGCCTCGTCCTCCTTCGGTCACGGCATGTCGATTTCGCCGCTGTCCTATGCTCAGGCCGCTGCGGCGACCATGAATGGCGGCTATCTGCGGCCCCTGACGCTGCGCAAATACGACCCGGCGCAGCCGCTGAAAGGCGAGCGCGTCTTCTCGGCCAATACCTCGCGTCAGATGCTCGACCTGATGCGCGTCAACGTCCTCAAAGGCACGGGGGGCAAGGCCAATGTGCCGGGCCTGCGCGTCGGCGGTAAGACCGGTTCGGCGGAAAAGGTCATTGGCGGACGCTATGATCGCACCAAGCTGCTGTCGTCCTTCGTCGCCGTCTTCCCCACCGACGGCAATGTCGAGGATGACCGCTACATGGTGATGATCATGGTCGATGAGCCGACGGGCAATAAGGACACGTTCGGCCTGCGCACCGGCGGCTGGGTGGCCGCGCCGGTGGCCGGGCGCGTGATCGACCGCATCGCGCCCTTCCTCAATGTGACTCGCAAGGATGACAAGTTCGCCGACTCGGAGTGGGTTAAGGCGCAGGTGATGAAGGAAGAACAGACCGGCGGGGCGACGGTGACGGAAGCGGCCGTCCCGGCAGCGGCAGGTCATTAAACCCGCAGGTTACTAATGTGTGCGCGTATGAACAAGGGAATGGAACCATGAGCGGGCTTCGCCTGTCGGACATATTGAGGCGCGATCTGGACGTCGATCCGGTCGTGACCGGCGTGACCGCCGACAGCCGAAAGGTCGGACCGGGGACGCTGTTCTGCGCCCTGCCGGGCACGGCACGCGACGGTCGTGAGTTTATCCCTCAGGCCCTGTCGCAGGGGGCCGCCGCTGTTCTGGCCCCCGAAGATACGCCCGCGACCGCCGCCAACATCCTCACCGCCTATGATGTGCGCCGCGCTTATGCCCTGGCGGCCAAGGCCTTTTATGGCGCGCAGCCCAAGACCTGCGTGGCCATCACCGGCACCAATGGCAAGACCTCGGTCGCCACCTTCTGCCGTCAGATGTTTGCCCATATGGGCTACCATTCGGCCAGCGTCGGCACGCTGGGCATCGTCACCCAGAACGGCGCGGCGGAGCACGCCCTTACGCCGCCGGGCCTGACCACGCCGGACGCCGCCGACATTGCCGAGCATCTGGCCGCATTGGCGCGCGACGGCGTCACGCATCTGGCGCTCGAAGCCTCCTCGCACGGCATTGATCAGCGTCGCCTCGATGGCGTCACGCTGACGGCGGCGGGCTTCACCAACCTGACGCAGGACCATCTCGACTATCACGCCACGATGGAAGCCTATCGCGCCGCCAAGCTGCGCCTGTTCGAGCAGCTCCTGCCGCGCGGTCGCACAGCGGTGCTCAATGCCGATTCCGACGCCTATAACGCCTTTGCCGCCTCGGCCATCACCGCCGGGGCGTCGCTCCTCAGCGTCGGCGAGCGCGGGCAGCACCTGACCCTGACCCACCGCGACCTGACCGTCGATGGGCAGATCCTGTACCTTGAGCATCAGGGTCGAAAGTTTGAGGTCAAGCTGAAACTGGCCGGCCTGTTTCAGGCGTCGAACGCGCTGGTGGCGGCGGGCCTGTGTCTGGCCGCCGGTCAGAAGGTCGAGCCGGTGCTGGAGGCCCTGTCGCACCTGAGCGGGGCGCGCGGGCGGCTGGAGCGCGTCGGTTCGACCGGCAATGGCGCCGAAATCTATGTCGATTACGCCCATACGCCGGACGGGCTGGAGACGGTGCTGAAGGCGCTGCGTCCGCACACGCAGGGGCGTCTGGTCTGCGTCTTCGGCTGCGGCGGTGACCGTGATCGCGGCAAGCGGCCGCAGATGGGGGCCATTGCCGAGCGTCTGGCCGACCGCGTGATCGTCACCGACGACAATCCGCGCTCCGAAGAACCGGCGTCCATCCGCGCCGAGATCATGGCCGGTCTGGCCGGAACGCAGTCGTCTAACGTGCTTGAGATCGGCGACCGCCGTCAGGCCATTTTCGAAGCCGTGGCCAGCCTGAAAACCGGCGATGTGCTGGTCGTGGCGGGCAAGGGCCACGAACAGGGACAAATCGTCGCCGGAAAGGTCTTGCCTTTCGACGACGCCGGTGTAGTGCTCGAAGCCTTGAACGCATAAACCCCCTCTCCCTCAAGGGAGGGGGAGGAGTAAAGATGACACCTCTCTGGACCGGAACCGAACTGCTCAAGGCCACAGGCGGCACCTTTGCGGGCCTGAGCGGCGACGCCAGCGCTATTTGCGCCACCGGCATTACCTTTGACAGCCGTCAGGTGCAGCCGGGCGATATCTTTCTGGCCTTGTCCGGCATGCGCGACGGGCACGACTTCGTAGCGCAGGCCTTCGCGCAGGGGGCGGTGTGCGCGATCACGCGCAAGCCGGTCGAAGGCGGCCCCTGCCTGATGGTGCCGGACGTGCTTAAGGCGCTGGAAAAGCTGGGGGCCTATGCCCGCGACCGCGCACCGGCCCTGAGAGGGGCGGTGACCGGCAGCGTCGGCAAGACTTCGGTGACGCAGATGGTCATGGCGGCCCTGAGCCGCGCCGGGCGCGCCCATTCGGCGGTCAAAAGCTTCAACAACCATATCGGCGTGCCGCTGACTCTGGCGCGGATGCCGGCGGATACCGAACGCGCTGTGTTTGAAATCGGCATGAACCACGCCGATGAGATCACGCCCCTGTCCGAGCTGGTCGAACCCGATGCGGTGATCATCACCACGGTCGGTGCCGTGCACACCGAAAACTTCCCCGATGGCGAAGAAGGGGTGATGAAGGCCAAGGCCGAGATTTTCGACGGCCTCAAATACGGCGGGCTGGCGATCCTCAATGCCGATAACCACTGGTTTGCCGAACTGAACGAACGGGCCAGCGAAATGGGCGCCAGGGTGCAGCGCTTCGGCGAGGCCGAGGGCGCAGACGCGCGCCTGATCAGCCATGAGGTGGTCGATGGCCGCGCTCAGGTCACCGCCACTTTGCACGGGCGCGATATCGCCTTTACGCTGGCCCACACGGGCAAGCATCAGGCGCTCAACGCCCTGTCGGTGCTGCTGATGTGCGAGGCTTTGAAGGTCGAGACGGCGACGACGCTCGCCGCCCTGTCGGCCTTTGAGGCGCTGGACGGCCGCGGGGCCGAGCACCAGATCGCGGTGGCGGGCGGTCAGGTGACGCTCATCGACGAAAGCTATAACGCCAACCCGATCTCGATGGTGGCGACGCTCAACGCCTTAGCGGCGCGTCGGCTGGCGACCGGCGGGCGGCGCATCGCGGTGATGACCGATATGCTGGAGCTGGGCCCCGATGAGGCCGAACGCCATGCCGCTCTGGCCCCGGCCCTGACGGCGGCGGGTGTCGATCAGGTGTTTGTCGCCGGGCCGCTGATGAAGGCCCTGTGGGACGTCTTGCCGGAGGCGCAGCGCGGGGCTTTCGCGGCCACGGCAGCGGAACTGCTGGAACCTCTGAAATCAGCCTTGCGTCCGAACGACATTGTTATGATAAAGGGCTCCAACGGATCGAAGGCGGGCCTGATTGCCAAGAGCCTTCTGATTTAGGGACACTCTATGTTTTATTTTCTGTACGAGCATTTCGCGGCGCTTGACCACTGGCCGCTGCTCAACCTCCTGAAATATCAGACCGTGCGCGTCGGCCTGGCCATCATCACTTCCTATCTGGTGGCGGTGGGTCTCGGCTCGCGCTTTATCCGCTGGATGCGCGCCAAGCAGGGCAAGGGCCAGCCGATCCGCGAAGACGGCCCGCAGTCGCACCTTCTGACCAAGAAGGGCACGCCGACCATGGGCGGGCTGATGATTCTGGCCGGTATTCTGGTGGCGACGCTTCTGTGGGCCGACCTGCGCAGCGTCACCGTGTGGCTGGTGCTGGGCGTTACCATGATCTATGGTCTGCTGGGCTTTATGGACGACTATGCCAAGGTGACCAAGCAGACTTCGGCCGGACTGTCGGGGTCGCAGAAGCTGATTGCACAGTTCATCGTGGCAGGCATTGCCGCAGCGCTTCTGGTCTATTTCGGGCCTCAGTCGCCGACCTCGTCCGGGCTTTCGACCTCTCTGGCCGTGCCGATCTTCAAGAACGTACTGTTCAATCTCGGCTATTTCTACATCGTCTTTGCCGCCGTGGTCATTGTGGGGGCATCGAACGCCGTCAACCTGACCGACGGGCTGGACGGGCTGGCCATCGTGCCGGTGATGATCGCCGCAGGGACGTTCGGCATCATCTCGTACGCCGTTGGCAACTACGTCTTCGCCAACTACCTCAATGTCCACTTTGTGCCCGGATCGGGTGAGGTGGCGGTGTTCCTGGCGGCGGTTATCGGCGGCGGCATGGGCTTCCTCTGGTACAATGCCCCGCCGGCCAAGATCTTCATGGGCGACACCGGTTCGCTGGCTTTGGGAGGCGGTCTCGGCATGACGGCGGTGGCCATCAAGCACGAGATCGTGCTGGCCATTGTCGGCGGGCTGTTCGTGGTCGAAGCCCTGTCGGTGATGATCCAGATCGGCTATTTCAAGCTGACCGGTAAGCGGGTCTTCCTGATGGCGCCGATCCACCACCATTTTGAAAAGAAGGGCTGGGCGGAATCGACGGTCGTCATCCGCTTCTGGATCGTCGCCGGGATTTTGGCCATGGTCGGTCTGGCCACGTTGAAGCTGAGATAAAAGTGTAGCCACCCCACCCCCATTGGCTCCGCCAATGGTCCCCCTCCCCGCCGGCGGGGAGGTGTAATCTATACCTATACCTCCCTGCACAAGGTGCGGGGAGGGGGACCACACGAAGGGCGAAGCCCTGAGATGTGAGGGTGGGGTGCGTTTCAAGAGTTATGGAGAGACCCCTTTGATCCCGGTAAAAAGCTTCGCTGGCAAGCGTGTCGCCATCTTCGGTCTGGGGCGGTCCGGCCTGTCGGCGGCGCGCGCGCTGAAGGCCGGCGGGGCCGAGCCGCTTCTGTGGGACGACAAGCCGCAGTCGATGCTCAGCGCCTCGAAAGAAGGCTTCACCATCGAAAACCTCAAGGTTGCCGACTGGTCGGAAATCGACGCCCTGATGCTATCGCCGGGCGTGCCGCTGACGCATCCGGAGCCGCACTGGACCGTCAAGGCCGCGCAAGCCGCCCATGTCCCGGTCATCGGCGATATCGAGCTGTTTGCGCGCACGCTGAACGCCCTGCCGGAAAAACAGCGCCCTAAGACCGTGGCCATCACCGGCACCAACGGCAAATCGACGACGACGGCCCTGATCGGCCATATCCTCAAGGCCGCCGGGCGCGACGCCCATATCGGCGGCAATATCGGCATCGGCGTGCTCGATCTGCCGGAAATGCACGCCGGGACCATCTACGTCATCGAAACCTCCTCCTACCAGCTCGACCTGACCCAGACCTTCCGCCCGGACGTGGCGGTGCTGATGAACTTTTCGCCTGACCACCTCGACCGCCATGGCGATATGGACGGCTATATCAAGGCCAAGAAGCGCATCTTCCTGAACCAGACGGCGCATCAGACGGCGGTGATCGGCACGGACGATGAGTGGTCGCAGGCCGTGGTGACGGAAATGACCGCGCACCATTCGGTCAACCTCATCCCTATCTCATCACGGCGCACCCTGGGGCGCGGCGTCTATGCGCTGAACGGCGTCATCTATGACGCCACGACCGACCGTGCGCGTCAGATCATCGACCTGAAGACGGTGCGCACCCTGACCGGTCGCCACAACTGGCAAAACGCCTGTGCCGCCTATTCGGCCTGCCGGGCGCTGGGCCTGACGGTCGAAGCGATCGTGGCGGGCATCCGCTCCTTCCCCGGCCTCGACCACCGGATGCAGGAGATCGGGCGCATCAAGAATGTGCGATTTATCAACGACTCCAAGGCCACCAATGCCGATGCGGCGCGTCAGGCCCTATCGAGCTATGACGGCTTCTACTGGATCGCCGGCGGCCGCGCCAAGGCGGGCGGCATTGAGGAGTTGAAAGACCTCTTCCCCCGCGTGAAGCACGCCTATCTGATCGGCGAGGCGGCGGAGCTGTTTGAAAAGACCATCGGTACGGCGGCCCCCTGTACCCAGTCGCGCCTGCTGTTCACCGCCGTGGCGCAGGCCTTTGCGGCGGCGGAAAAGTCCGGCAAGGAAGAGGTGGTGCTGCTGTCCCCGGCCTGCGCCTCTCAGGACCAGTTCACCGACTTCGAAGCCCGCGGCGATGCGTTCAAAGAGGCCGTCGCCGACATCCAGCGCAGTTTGGCCTCGGCTTAAAACGGTCGCGGCTAAGGCCACAGGCTTTGTGGCTATGCCGTACGTCCCCTCCGTCTGTTCGCAGGCTCGCAGCCACCTCCCCATGCCTTCGGCACAGGGAGGAGGGAGTCAAAACCGGCGTTGCAAGGCCAGCACAAGCCGTTCGCCGTGCGCCTTTGAGTATTCATGGCGGTTGGTGTCGTAATAACGCAGGTCCAGCGAGGTCTTGGCATTCAGCGCCAGCGTTGCCCCGGCATTCCACGCCGTGTAGTTGCGTTTGGGCTCGGTGCGCCGCTCGCCGAGGCCGCCTGACACGCTCCAGCGATCCGACAGTTTCTGCGCCGCCCCTAGTTCATAATAAAGGGCCTCTTGGGTCGAACCCGATGAGTCCGGCGACCAGATGGTCAGGGCCTTTAGCGTCGTGCGCCCGAAGGTGCGGCTGGCCTCGCTCTGCCACTCGACGAAGTGCGTGTCGCTGCCCGGCCGCGCACCGCCATTGACCTTATAGATGATCTGGCTGTTGAGGTGGATGTCAGGACCGACTGCCCAGCGACCGCCGACGGCCAAAGCGCTTTGATAGTCGCTGCCGTCAGAGCTTTTGACGTTCTTCAGCCGCGCCGAAGCGTAAAACCCGCTGCGCGTCGCCGTTGCTGCGCCAGACAACTGCCCGTTACCTTGCGTTTCGGAAATGCCCTTGCTGGTCGAATCCGTGGCGGCGGTCAGTTGCCCGCTCAGCTTCCAGCCTTCCAGCGCTTCCGCCCAGTCGTCGCTCCAGTCAGCAACGAAATTACCCGTCGGTGCCGCAACGGCGACCGGTGCGGCAAAGGTCAGAAGGGCCAGAGTGATGGGCAGGGCAAATC
>NZ_JAIWNX010000255.1 GCF_020217185.1 Asticcacaulis sp. | reverse complement strand
TGGGCAAGGTGCGGTGCGGCTCCGTTTTCCACCTCTGCGCATGCCCGCATTGTCATTAAATTGCAATGAAAATGTCACAAAACTCGGCATACGAGGGGTGCTCAGCCTTTGACTTGGGAAGTCATGGGTAAGAATTCAATCATCTTCAAATGATGGAATCGTCCGCAAACCTTTGCGTGGCTTCGGAAAATTCCGCTTTCAGCCGCGCAATCAGTTCAGAGGTGGGCAGGATGTCGCGCACATTGCCGGTGCCTTGCCCCGCCGACCACAGGGTCTTCCACGCCTTGGCCTCGTCGCTCATTTCGTGGTCCATGTCCATCTTCGTGGTCATGTCCTTCAGCATGTCTTTGGTGATGCCGTGGCTTTCGAGTGAAGGCAGCAGGAAGGAGGCGGGGACGCCCGAAATGGCCGGCGTATAGACGATGTCCTTGGCCGACGACTGGGTCAGCATGGTCTTGTAGCCGTCGCTGGCCATGGCCTCTTCGGTAGCGATAAAGCGCGTGCCCATATAGGCGAGGTCGGCCCCCATCATCAGCGCCGCCGCCACGTCCGATCCGCGCGACAGGCAGCCCGACAGGACGATCGTGCCTTCGTACCACTGACGGATTTCGCCCAGAAGCGCGAAGGGGTTATAGGTGCCCGCATGGCCGCCCGCGCCGTTGCAGACAAGGATCAGCCCGTCCACCCCGGCCTCGGCAGCCTTTTGCGCGTGGCGCACGGTGGTGATGTCGTGGAAGACCACGCCGCCATAGGCATGCACCGCATCGACCACGTCACGCACCGCCCCCAGCGAGGTGATGACCAGCGGCACCTTCTTTTCGACCGTCACCCTCATATCGGCCATCAGCCTTGAATTGGTCGGGTGGACGATCATATTGACGCCGAAGCGGGCGTCATCAGGCGTCAGCGCCCCTTGAATTTCGTCGAGCCATTGCGCATAGCCTTCGGTGGTCCGCTGATTGAGCGCCGGAAAGGTGCCGATCATACCGCTCTGGCACGTCGCAATGACCAGCTCCGGCCCGGAGACCAGGAACATCGGCGCGGCAATGGCGGGGAAGCTGAGGCCCGCTTTCAGGGTATCCGGAATGGCCATGGTCGTTTCTTGCCCTTAAGTAAACTGTTGTATTCGCTTAATTATTATCCATATCAAGCGACATTGCAAATGTTGCCTGAGATTCCATTTGTGAATGTGCCTGCTATCGAGCATAGGAAGATTCACAAGTACGGCATCCGGAGACGTAGTCTCTTCGGATGCCCCATCGCGTAATAAGGAAAGGTCGTTCATGGCGCACTATACCGATAATCTGACGCAACTGGGCCAGCAGTTGGGCGCGCCGACCGACCCGGACAGCGCCGTTTTGGAGCGCGTGCCTAATCCGCACGCCGATATCGACTATGTGGCGCGCTTTACCGCTCCGGAATTCACGTCCCTGTGTCCGGTGACGGGGCAGCCCGATTTCGCGCATCTGGTCATCGACTATGTGCCGGGTGAGTGGCTGGTCGAGTCGAAATCGCTGAAACTGTTTCTGACGGCCTTCCGTAATCACGGGGCGTTCCACGAAGACTGCACGATCTATATCGCCAAGCGCCTGCGCGACCTGCTGGCCCCGCGCTGGCTGCGCATCGGTGGCTTCTGGTATCCGCGTGGCGGCATCCCGATTGACGTCTTCTGGCAAACGTCCGAACCGCCGAAGGGCGTGCTGATCCCAGACTTCGGCGTGGCGACCTATCGCGGCCGGGGGTGAGGGTCAATTATACCTCCCTGCCCTTGGGCGGGGAGGTATAAGAACTACGACGTGTCTTTGCGGTTTTTCGCAACGGGCGTTTCAAAATGCCGGGCCATGACCTGTCTGAGGCTTTCGGGGTCGCCTTTGCTCGCGCGATACAGGGCCTTTGCCTTCATGGCGAGCGCACGGCTGGCGATTTCGGCCTGAGTCTCTTTGGCCTGAGTCTCTTTGGCCGGCGCAGGCGAGGGCGCGGTTTTCTTTGCGGCCACCTGTTGCTCGATACTGGCCACGGCGTTTTTGATCGCCTTGGCTTCGGTGGCGTCGCAGCGGGCATAGAGCCGCTCGATCAGCAAAGCGCGGCGGATGCCCTTTTCGATCTCCTCGCCGGTTTTGGGGTCGTCTTCGCGGCTGAGCGCCAGCAACATCCGGTCGGCTATGGCGCGCAGATGCCCGCGCCGGGTTTCCGGTGTCAGAGCCTCAGGGATGTCTGCCGCTGTGTCCATGCGAGCGAGGATAGACCGCCGTCAAATAGCGGGGATAGATTTTGTTCTTCCTCCCGCGCCAACGGGGAGAGGGGCAAACGGGTGCAGGGTCTGTGACCCTGCCCGTCAGAGGCCTGGGCTTCAGCTCAATTCGGATATTTGCCGCTGCAATTGCGGCAGGCTGACGCAAAGCGTTTCCCAGATCAAATCAAGGTCGAGATCGAAATAACCGTGCGCCAGACGGTTGCGCATTCCGCGCATGTTGCGCCACGGAATGTCCGGATGGTGTTCGATAAAGTCCGGGCTTTCCATCATCAAGCGCGTGGCCGCTTCGCCCATGATGATCAGGTTCATGATCACCGCCTGTTGGGTTCGGCGGTCACTGAGGAACGTGGCATGGTCCATGCCTTCGACGTAGTCAAGGGCCTGCGTGACGGCGTCCTGTATATGCCGGATATAGTCTTCGCGTCTGGCGGGTGGGTCGTCCGGCCTCATACGGGTTGGGCTTCGGCAAGGACTGAGTTGCGCAGGCGGGCAGGAAGATCGCCGGGGGTCAGAAGATCGACCTTTACGCCCAGCAGGGTTTCAAGCTCGTCCTGCAGGCCCCCCAGATCGAACAGGGTCGCGCCCGGCAGTGGGTCCACCAGCAGGTCGAGATCGCTGCCTTCAGTATCCCTGCCGTGCACAACAGAGCCGAAGACGCGCAGATTGGCCGCGCGGTAGCGCACCGGCAGTCGGCGCGCGGCATCACGTTGCTGATCAAGGGCGAGGGAAGGTTTCACTTTAAGCTCCGTCAGGGGTGAGACTAACGCAGAACGGGTCGGCCTGTAAACGGGTGCAGGGTCTGTGACCCTGCCCGCCGGAGGCCCTTCTTACTGAGGCCTAAATCACCCCTCCCAGTAACTCACCCGTTCGGCATAGTCCGGGCGGTCGCGTTCCAGCGGCGCTTCGGTGGGCGTGCCGAGGTAGATGAAGCCGGCCACCTCTTCGCCGTCCCTGAGGCCCAAAAGCGCCTTGGCCTCGGCGTCATAGGCGTACCAGTCGGTGATCCAGTTGGCGCCATAGCCCATCGCCACCGCCGCGATCAGCAGGTTCTGACAGATGGCAAACGCCGAGCCCATCTGCTCCCACAGGGGGATCTTGTGCGGCTGGACGGGGGAATAGACGACCATTAGGGCTTCGGGTGGTGTGGAGAGTTTGAGCAGCGCGCCCGCCTGCGCCTTGTCACCGCGCGCTTCGGCCAGAGCGCGCAGCTTATCGACCAGCCGCGCCTTCGACTGCGGGGTGAAGCGCACGATGCGCCAGGGACCGATCTTGCCGTGGTCGGGGACGCGGAAACCGATCTTCAGCAGCACCTCCATCTCGTCTTCGGAGGGCGCGGGCAGGCCAAGCGTCGGGGCGGGGGCCGAGCGCCGCGTCAGCAGCAATTCCAGCGTTTGCGCCGATACTTTGGCGGGCAGGGGCGTGCCAAAAGGGATGGGGGCGAGGTCCAGTTGACGGATATCGGCTTTTTCGGTCATGGCGGTGTCCGGCGCAAAAAATCAGGTTCAACGCATATAGGACATGCTATGGCGCTTGGACAGACGCAACCGGACGAATAGACATGACCACTGCCAGCCTGCCGCCCTGGGATTCCGAAGACCGCAATGCGAAGCGCGCCCGCTGGCAGCCGCGCAATGCCCGCGTCATCCATTCGTCACCGTGGATTGAGGTCGAGTTGTCCGAACCGATCGCCCCGACCGGCCGCGTCGCGCAATACGGTATGGTGCGCTTCCGCAACCGGGCGATGGGCATGATACCGCTGCACGAGGACGGCACCGTCACGCTGGTGGGGCAGATGCGCTACACCTTTGACGCCTGGAGCTGGGAAATCCCCGAAGGTGGCGTCCCGCACGATGAAGACGCCATGGCCGGGGCGCGGCGCGAACTGCGCGAAGAAACCGGCTTTGAGGCGGCTTCCCTCGTTGAAATCCTGCGCCTTGACCTCAGCAACTCGGTGTCCGACGAGGTGGGGATCATCTACCTCGCCACCGGCCTGACTCAGGGGGAAACCCAGTGGGACGATACCGAAAACCTTGAAATCGCGCGGGTTCCCTTCAAAGACGTGCTCGAAGCTGTTATAAAAGGGCAGATACGCGACTCCTTAACCGTTGCGGCGGTACTGAGGGTGTACCATATGGCTGTCACAGGGGCGCTGGAGGCGTCGCTGGCGGCAAAGATTGTGTGAGGCGAAGGGTCAAAGATGGCGCAACCGTTTGAGGTGATTACACCGCAGGACAAGCCGATCTGGCTGACCCTGCGTCAGGAAGCCTCTGACGTGGTGGCGTCGGAGCCGGGGCTGGCCTCGCTGCTGCATTCGACCATCCTGTCGCACGACGATCTGGCCTCGGCCCTGTCCTATCACATGGCGCGCAAGCTGGCCGACGACACCCTGCGCGGCATGACGGTGCGTGAGATGGTGCAACGCTATCTCAAGGCCGACCGCACTCTGGTCGAGGCGGCGGAGGCCGATCTTCAGGCCGTCTATGAGCGCGATCCGGCGGCCAAGGGCTATCTGCAAACCTTCATGTTTTTCAAAGGCTTCCTGAGCCTGCAAGTCTATCGCATCGCGCACCGCCTGTGGCAGGACGGGCGCTTTACCATGGCGCACCTGCTGCAAAGCCGCGTGTCGGAACTGTTCCAGATCGACATTCACCCGGCGGCAAAGGTCGGTAAGGGCGTGCTGATGGACCACGGCACCGGCATCGTCATCGGTGAAACGGCGGTGGTGGGCGATGAGGTGTCGATGCTGCACGGCGTGACGCTGGGCGGGACGGGCTCTGAACAGGGCGATCGTCACCCCAAGATCGGCCGCGGCGTGCTGCTGGGGGCCGGCGCCAAGGTGCTCGGCAATATCGAGATCGGTGAGTTTGCCAAGATCGCCGCCGGTTCGGTGGTCCTGAAGCCCGTCCCGGCGCACTGCACAGCCGCCGGCGTTCCGGCGCGGCTGGTCAACTGCCAGACCTGCCCCGACCCGGCTAAGTCGATGGATCAGACGCTTTCGGACGTGATCTACGATTACGTGATTTAACTCACCCAAAAGTCTTGGCCTGCGGCCAATACATTTTGGGTGGGGTCAATATCGAGCAAAATTCTCTTGGGGCGGCCCTGCGAGAATTTTGCGCTTTAAGGCTTTAAGTGAAACCCAAATGCTTGGGGAAGGGCGCGCCTTGGGGTTTGCCTCTGGCGGCGTTCGCGGGTACACAGACACACACAATTTATCCCGGCCCCGGTGAAATCGTGCTTTGATCGCATCGTTCAGGGACCAGCCATTCAAGAGACACAACACATGACACCCGCAGAAATCACCAAGGTGCAAGCCTACCTGACCCAGACCTTCGGCACCAAGGGCCTTGAGGTCCGCGCCCGCAAGCAGAAGGACTCCGCCGAGGTCTATATCGGCGAAGACTTTGTCGGCGTCGTCTATGTCGATGAGGACGAGGAAGGCTCTTACCTGTTCGAAATGGCCATCCTCAAGGAAGACCTCTAACGCCGCAGCCTGCTCAGCAGGCGCTCACGTTCGGCCGACAGGCCCTTATATTCGCTTTGCGCCTCATCTAGGGCTTCGATCTGACGGATCAGGCCTTGGGTGAGGCGTTCGCGTTCCGGGTGGGCCTCAATGGCCTCCAGCGGCGTCAGGTGGATGCCGATGGTGAACAGCACCGCGCCCGTCTGCGGCAGCTTGCGTAGGGTCTGGCGCTCAACGCGCACATGGACGGTGTCGGCGCGGTCGCCGCTGCCGAAGCGCTGTGGCGGGGACAGGTGGGGATGGTGCAGCGTGTCCGTGCCATACAGCGACCAGTTCCAGCGGATGACCGGCTCATCGGGACGCAGATTGTCGAAAATGCGCTCGATGATGGTCGCGTTGCGTGTCCCCGTCTGGAAGTCGGGCACGGGGCCATGCACCTGATGCAGGGGCTTGCCCAGCTTTTCCGGCAGCGACCACGAGGAGGGGAAGCAGATGCAGCCCGCCGTCAGCCGCCAGCCTTCGGGCGATCTTTGCAAGATGGCCAGGTCTTCGGCCACCAGTCGTGCGGCGGCGATCAGCGGCGCGTCAGACGGCGGGGCGGCGGTGTTGAGCGTGGTTTCGATCAGACGCAGGGCTTCGGCTTGCGCGGCCTCTGAGCCCGGTAGCGCACCGAAGACGGCGTCGCGGTCTTCGGTGAGCAGGCGTTCTTTTTCCGCCAGATAGCGGGGCAGGCGCTCATCACGCTCCAGCCACGCCGCTTCTCCCAGCGGGGCCAGACCGATGCGAAACAGAGGCTGCGAACCGTCAAAGGGCGTGTGCATGAGCGCTATCTTATACCTCCCTGCCTTTGGCGGGGAGGTATGAATGAGACTTACGGCGCGACCGCGCAGGTCGTCATGATCTCGGCGCGCAGTTCGGGGATGCCGTGGCCCTTTTCCGATGAGGTCGCCAGCACCACCGGGTGCGCCGCCGGGCGCTTTTTGATCTGGGCCTGCGTCTTCTCGATGACGGCCTTAAGCTCGTGCGGCTTGATCTTGTCGGCCTTGGTCAGGACGATCTGATAGGAGACGGCGGCGACGTCCAGCGCGTCCATCGGCTCATTATCGACCGCCTTCAGCCCGTGGCGCGCGTCGATCAGCAGATAGGCGCGTTTGAGGTTCGGGCGGCCGCGCAGATAGTCGCGCCCCAGATTCTGGAACTTCTTGACCTCGGCCTTCGACGCCTTGGCCCAGCCATAGCCGGGCAGATCGACCAGCCGCAGCTTCTCATCCAGCACGAAGAAATTGACTTCGCGCGTGCGGCCCGGCTCGTTGGAGGCACGCGCTAGGTGGTTCTGCCCGACCAGCGCATTGATCAGGCTCGACTTGCCGACATTGGAGCGCCCGGCAAAGGTCACTTCGGGCAGGTCGGCCGCGGGCAGTTGCTCGATCTTGGCCGCGCCCATCATGAAGGTGGCCGGGCGCGCAAACAGCACGCGGGCCGCTTCGAGCGTTTCGGCGGAATAGAGCGCCTCGTCAGGCGTCTCAGCGGCGGGCGTCTCAGCGTTATGTTGCGTTTCGTCGGTCATGGACGTGCCTTTAAATACTTATACCTCCCCAGTAAATTGGGGAGGTATAAGAGGGGACGGGGTCTCCCCGCCAAAGGCAGGAAGGTATGACGGATCGCCTTAGTCCTTCTTGGTCCCGCGGGTGCGCTTGGTGCCGCCCGCCGAGCTGCCCGTGGCCGCCGGCTTGCGCTTGCGGGCCGGGGTGCCTTGCGTCACTTCGCCTTCGTGGATGGCTTCCTCGGCCACCTCGATGACGTGCGCCGCTTCGGACTTCGGTTTGGTTTTGGCGACCTTGCCCAGCAGGGTGTCGATCGGGTTTTCGACGCCCATCTGACGCATCAGCATATATTGCTGCGCCACGGTCAGGACGTTGTTCCAGATCCAGTAGATCAACAGACCCGAGGCAAACGGCGCCATGATGAAGGTGAAGATCACCGGCATGAAGGCGAAAATCTTGCGCTGCATGGGGTCCGGCATCGGCGGGTTCATGCTTTGCGACAGCCACATGGACGCGCCATAGAGCAGCGGCAGGATGCCGATGTGCAGCGAGGTGGCCATCAGACCTCCAATGACCGGCAGGGCCGCCGGATCGTAGGGCAACAGGCCGAACAGGTTGAACATCGTCGTCGGGTCTTTATCCGACAGGTCCTGAATCCAGCCAAAGAACGGCGCGTGGCGCATTTCGATGGTGACGAACAGCACCTTATACAGGGCATAGAAGACCGGCATCTGCACGAAGATCGGCAGACAGCCCGACATCGGATTGACCTTTTCCTTCTGGTAAAGGCCCATCATTTCAATCTGCATCTGCTGCGGATTGCCTTCGTGCTTCTTCTTCAGCTCCTCGACCTGGGGCTGAAGCATCTTCATCTTGGTCATCGACTCATAGGATTTATGCGCCAGCGGGAAGAAGATGAGCTTGACCAGAACGGTGAGACCCAGAATGGCCAGACCGAAATTGCCGACATATTTGAACAGGAAGTCCAGCACGAAGAACATCGGGCGGGTGAAGAACCAGAACATGCCCCAGTCGATGGCCTTGTCAAAGGCGGGCAGCTTCAGCTTGTCCTGATAGGCGGCCAGAAGCGAGGCCTGCTTGGCACCGGCAAAGATGTGGTAGGTGACGCTGACCGGCTTGCCCGGTTGCACCGTCACAGCGTCGGCGACGTAGCCGGCCTGATAGAGGAAGTTGAAGTCCTTATCATTGGCGGTCGTCTGGTCCGTCGCCTTCATCGAGGCGTGAATCTTGGCCTTCTGATCCGGGATGACGGCGGCCAGCCAGTATTTATCGGTCAGGCCCATCCAGCCGCCGGTCGAGTCAGCCTTGAAATTGGCCTTCTTCTCGTCCTTTTCCCAGTTGTGGAATTTGAATTCCGGCGTGGTGTAACCCTTGCCCGTGGCGTCCTTGGAGAAGGCGCCAATGCCGCCTTCGTGCAGGATCATGTTCTTGCCCAGCGTCTCCGGCGCGCCCTGACGCACGACATTGGCATAGGGGGCCAGCGTCACCGCCGCGCCCGTGGCATTGACCACAGTGTCGGTGACGGTGATCATATATTTGTCATCAAGGCTCAGGCGGCGTTCAAAACGCAGGCCCGTACCGGCATCATAGCCCAGCACCACGTCCTTGCCCGGCGACAGCACGCTGCCCGACAGCACCGTCCACACGCTGTTGCCCGACGGCAGGCCCGGCACATTGGCCCCGACCCAGCCCGATTCGGCATAGTAGGCGTGCTCGGCCCCTTGCGGGCGGAACAGCTCGACATTGGGGGAGTCGGCCTTCAGCGTCTCTTTATATTGCTTGAGGAACAGGTCGTCGATGCGCGCCCCGGCCAGAGACAGCGAACCCTTCAGCGCCGGGGAGTCGATGGCGACGCGCGGCGTGGCGGCCACGGCCTGATCGCGCGGCAGCTTGCCTTCGACAAACAGCGACTCCGGCGTGGCGACGGGAGCCTTGGCGGCCTCGATCTTCTTCTGCGCCATGGCGGCGGCGCGTTCCTTCTCCATCTGGGGCCCGGCCACAAAGAACTGATAGCCGAACAGGATCGCCATGGAGAGGGCGAGGAAGATGAACATATTGCGATTGTCGTCGCGCTTCATGAGAGACTCTGAAGAGGGGTTAAACTTTGGGCGACAGCCTTATCAGGGCGCGTTTGACATCGTCAAGCAAACCTTGCCACGGGCAGGACTTGGTTGCGTCGCGGGCGATGAAGACATAGTCGTGGCCGGGAAGGCCAAGGTCGGGCAAAAGGGCGCGGGCCGCTTCGCGCATCCGGCGCTTGGCGCGGTTGCGTTCCACCGAACCGCCGGTCTTTTTGGTGGCGGTAAAGCCTACGCGGATGGTCTCGTCCCCGTCATTGCGAAAGCGCGCCTGAATGACCACAGTCGGGCGCGCCTGATAGGCCGCCTTGTTGGCGGCCAGAAAATCGCTGCGGTTTTTCAGAACGGGAAAGGTCATTTGAACGTCTTATATGTCCCTGTATCTAAGGGGGAAAGGTCGGTAAGGTGTGTATAGACTCCCTACCCGATCATCGCCGTTGGAACCCGCGCGGCGGCCTGTCTCCTCCCTGCGGCGTAAGCCGTGGGGAGGGGGACCGCCAGCGCAGCGCAGCGGTGGTGGGGGAGGGCTCAGTTCTTACCGCCTTCTCTAGAGCGATGTGCGGAAACGAAGTTCGGCGAAGCCAAAAGTGTGAGCGGTTTTCCGCAAAAACATCGCGACAAAACAAAAATTTAGAGCGAA
>NZ_JAIWNX010000074.1 GCF_020217185.1 Asticcacaulis sp. | reverse complement strand
GACCGCTGCATTCATGTCAAAGCGGTTGGCATCGGGCTGCGCATCGAGTTTCAGGACGGCGCGGTCGCCACGGTCGCCGCTCAAACGCGCGTCAACTAGAGCGCGCTTGTTTTTCAGATGGGCGGTGCCGCTAAGCGTCAGGTTCTGGGCGTCTCCGGTCACCGCCGGGGCCAGATAGAGGGCCTTGATATCGACCTTTTCGGCGTCGATGCGCAGGTCGGGCAGGGTGAAGGGTTCGGACGGCGTGGTCTTGGCCGTTTCGCTCAGGGCGGGTTGCCGCAGCCACTCGACGCGCGGCGACGACAGTTCGCGCACATCCAGATGCTTGCTCAGCAACCCAAAGGGTCGCCAGTTGAGCCGCACCGCCGGGCTTTTGAGGAAGACGCCCTGCGCATCGGACAGGGTCAGGTCGTGGACGGTGAAATCGCCATAGATCGAGCCGTCGATGCGCCCGACACCGATCCTCAGACCATTATCAGGCTTAAGGCCGGTGATTTGCGAAACGATAAACCGCTTGCCCGGCGCGCTATCGAGCGCCGCCACGCCGATCCCGCCCAGCACCAGCAGCCCGCCCACCGCACCGCCCGCCCACAGCAGCGCCTTGCGCCACGCAAACGGCTTACGCACCGGGGCCGGACGCTCCGGCGGCGGCAGGTCGTCGCCCCTTTCCGGACGCGCGTGGTCTTGCGTCTCTATTGCCGCTTTGGCGGTTTCAGGCGTGTCGGGTGTCGGGTCCTGTGTCATCAGAAGGCCTGCCCGATGCCGACATAGAGGGAGACGGGCGATTCCCCATCGCGGCGTGAGATCGGCGTGGCGATGTCGATGCGGATGGGCCCGAAATTGGTATAGTAGCGCGCCCCGACGCCGACGCCAAAACGCAGGTCGGAAAACTGCGGGAATTCCTTGTCATAGACCTGACCGGCATCGACGAACGGCACAATGCCGATATTGCCCATGCGATAGCGCGCTTCAAAGGCCAGTTCGACCGAGGAGCGCCCGCCGATGGGGTTGTTGTTATTGGCCGGGTCGCGCGGCCCCAGTTCCTGATAGCCAAAGCCGCGCACTGAGCCTCCGCCCCCGGCATAGAGGCGTCGCGACGGCGCGATATTGGAGGTTTCTGCCCCGTAGATAGAGGCAAGTTGCGCCCGCGCCGCCAGCACGACCTTCGGGCTGACCTGACGGTAAAAGGTGGCGCTGCCGACATTGGCAATAAAGTTGCCCGCTCCGCCATTGAGCGACACGGTCGGCGTCGATTGCACACCGGCACGCCAGCCGCGCACCGGATTGAGCAGATTGTCCGAGCGGTCATAGTTCAGCTTCATCGGCACGGAGGCGTAGAAGTAGTCATCCTGCACATTGGCATTGCGTCGCTTGGAAAAGCCGGTTTCGCGCGTCGCCAGCACCTCAGCCCCGTAGGACCAGGTCCAGCGCTTCTGCCACAGAGGTGTCGATACGCGCGACACGTTCACACTGAAAGACACGGTCTGGGCTTCGTAGGAATCGTAGGCCTGATTATTGAAGGCCGCGCCATACTGAAAGGTGCGGTCGCGGCGTTTGGCGTTGGAGCGGCGGAAGGTCACGCCAAGACCCTGTTCCTGCGTCCCGGCGATGACCGAGGCGATCAGCGCGCCTTCGGGCGGGCGGAAATTGCGGTGCGTCCAGTTCAGTTCGGTGCGCAGACCCTGACCGGTGGAAAACCCGATATCTCCGGCCAGTGTGCGCGGGCGTCCGGCGTTCTGCGTGACCTTGAGATCGACCACCGCCGTGCCATCGGGGTTCTTTTGTTCGGTCAGGACCGGCTCGACCGCCACCGAGGCAAACAGGCCGGTGGCCGACAGGGCCTGACGCAGGTCGTCCACCTGACGACTGTCGTACAGGTCGCCGCTGTTGAAACGCGACAGGACGCGCACATGATCGTCGCCAAAGGCCTGACGCTGGCCTTCCGAACGAATGGTCCCAAAGCGGGCGCGCGGGCCAGTGGTGACGGGCAGGGTGTAGTCGCCCGTGCGCGTCTGCGGGTCGATCAGCACGTCGCGCATCCCCAGATCGGCAAACGGATAGCCCTGTTGCGGCAGGACCAGCGCCAGATTGGCTTCGGCGGATTTGATCAGGGTGGCGTCCACCGGATCGCCGACCTTTAGCGGCAGATTGTCGGCAATCAGGGTCGGCGGCTCGGTCGGATCGGCCTTCACGGTGACGGAAGACAGGCTGTAGCGTTCCCCGGCGCGCGCCGAGACGCGCACCTGAACCCGGCCCTGCGTGCGGCCGGTGGCGTCCTGAAGGCTCTCGCCCGGTTGCAGGATCGGGGCCTCGATGCGCGCCACCACCACGGCGTCGTAATAGCCTTCGCCTTTCAGCAGGCGCAGTGTGGTCTGCTCATCCTCGGTCAGGCGGGCGCGCAGCATGGCAGCATTGGCGGCGCTGCCTTTTCCGGATTCCAAGGCGCTCAGGTCCTTGAAGCGGTTTTCGAGATCAAGCGCCGCCAGACCATCCACGTGCAGGTCATAGCGGATGGCCGGGATCGCCTGCTGATTTTCGCTGAGGATGACGGGCGCGGCCTGTGGGTTGAAACTGTCGAGCGGCGGCAGGGCCGCGGCCAGGGCCGGGTCTTCGGTGGGCTTAAGCGGCGGCAGTTCCAGCGTTTCGGCAACCGGGGCGGGCGCGGTGATCACCGGTGTGGTGGGCTTTTCTGTCGTCGGAGCGGGTGTCACGGGTTGCGGCTTGATGGCCGGGGAGGTCAGGGACGGCAGGGCCTTTTCAAAGTCGTCGTCGCTGATGATGGGCGTCTCGGTAAGCGGGGCGTCCGTCGCGGGCGGCGTGGACGCAGGGCTGGCCTCCGGCGCGGGCTGAGCGGGTGTCTGGGCCGTCGCCTGTCCTGCCAAGCAGGTAAATGCCATCAAGGCCGGAGCCGCCAGACGCAAGGGATTATCCTGTCAGTAAGTACCGTAATATGCCGGGACTACACCCGCACCCCGCTTTATGCACGCCGGATATATAAAAAAGCACTTAGATAGTTTTGCCGAGCCCGGATAGCGGGGCACCGTGTCTTTTTCGCCCGCCCGGTTCAGCAAAAAAGCGCCCGGCAGGCACCGGGCGCTTCGGAAATCCGTCCTGGCGGAAGTCTATTTCCACCACCAATTGCCGCGCTTGGGCGGGTCCTTCGGCAGATCGGTACGCCCACGCGCCACCGTGGCATCGGTGCACGACACCGGGCGTGAGCCACCGACCTTGCCTTCCATGCCCAGTGAGGTGGAGTCCGGCTTGTTCTGGGCCGTGACGGTCACCAGCTTGCCGTCCTGATTCAGGTGAACTTCGGTCTTGCTTTGCGAGTCGTAGGTCATCACCTGAGGCGCCGTGCCGTCGGGCTCAAACTGCGCCACGCAGGCGTCGGCGCGCTGCGCCTGAGTGCGGGCATCGACATAGTCGTAACGGGGCGTGGGACTACAGGCCGACAGCCCCCCCATCAGCGCAACGCCCCCCATGATTACCAATGCGCGTTTCATACCTATCCCTCGAAATGCCGCCGCTAAAAATATGGTTAACGCCTATAGTGGCACAGATGCCGCCTGAGTCAAAGCTTTAGAATGTGACGTTTTTCGTCTGTCGCTTCCCGGCATCACCCTTTGTAGAAGATGAACCCGGCCCCCAGTGCGATCAGCGCAAAACCCGCAATGTGCGTCCAGCGGATGGCTTCGCCGAGATAGAAGACCGAAAACAGCACAAATACCGACAGGGTAATGACCTCCTGAATGGTCTTGAGCTGAGCCGCGGAAAAGACGCCGTAACCGATGCGGTTGGCCGGCACCATCAGGCAGTATTCAAAGAAGGCGATGCCCCAACTGACCAGAATGATGATCCAGAGCTTCTCGTGCTTGACCTTCAGGTGCCCGTACCAGGCAAAAGTCATGAAGATGTTAGAACCGATCAGCAAAAGCACGGTCATCAGACCGGGGGGCAGGGCAGGCATCAGGCGAGACTCATCAAAGTGAAGCCGAACAGTCGGCTTTGGCCGCATCGCCATACGGTGTTCAGTTATAAGATTTCAAGGTGCCTTGAAGAGACGTGCGTCTGTTTTCAGGCGCTCAGCCGTTCGGCGTCACGACGGGCGTTTTCAGCCATGGCCTTCAATCCGGCATGATCCGGCACGCGCGCCGACAGCTCGGCAAAGACGCGATGGGCGTGCTGATAAAGCGGGGCCGCCTTCGGGCCTTCGCCCATCCGTTCACGCACCTGCGCCTGTTTGGCCAGGGCGATGGCCAGAGCCGAGCGTTTTTGCAGATTGTCAGGGTCTTCGGCCGACAATTCACCCCGGATGCGGCTCAGTTCCTCCAGCGCCTGCGCCGTATGGCCGAGGTGGCCGCCCGCCTGGGTCAGTTCGGCATATTGCGTCAGCAGGTCAAGGCGGGTGTCACGGTCGGTCACCACCCCCAATGCCCGGCCGATGACCGGCAACAGCTTGTCCGTCTCATTGGCCATGCGGTAGCGGTGGATGAGATACATATGAATGTTGCCGTCGGCCGTATCCAGCGCCGACACCTGTTCATAGGCGTGCATGGCTGCCGTATCGTCGCGGCCCATATGCAGGGCCCCATAGACGCGCCACAGTTCGGCGGCCTTTTCCGGCAGGCGGGCATCGGCAAAAGCCTGCGCCTCCTGTGCCATTACCGCCGCGCCGCCACTCAGATCGCCCTGAGCGATGCGCGCAAAGGCTTCGCGGCTTTGCAGAGCGTTGTCGTGATAGAGCTGACTGAGGCGCACCTGCAGTTCGCCTTCGGCAATGTCGCGCGTGGCGTCAGGCCAGTGGGCGAGGGCTGCCGTCAGGGCGCGCGCAATCTCGGCCTGCGGATCAGTGGCGTTCACAGATGCGGCGGCGCTTTCGCCCGCAGGCTCGGCGTCCGGCGCGGGCTCTATGGCCTCCAGGGCTTCGGCGGGTGTCGTTTCCAGCACCACCGAGTCGAGCAGGGGGGTGGCGTCTTCGAAGGTGTTGTTGTCGGCTAAGGCTTCTGACAAGGCCTTGTATTCGGCCGTTGAGCCGACCGGGGCCTCGTGCATCCGCTCGCTCAGCGACTCCGTTTGCGCGGCGCGTGGCGGAGCATCGGAATCAACCTCCTGCGTGCGCACGGCGTGGACTTCCTCGACGCTGGTCACCGAGGTCGGATCAGGCCTGTCGATAAAGCGCATGGCCGAATGGATAACGGCATTGATATCCGGGGCGGCCTCAGGTTCGGTGCGCGCTTCGGGGCCTTCGTGCAGCAGCGCCGCCGCGATGGGGTCACCAGAGATCGCCGGAGTCTCGTCCACGGCGGGCTCGGCGATAGTCGCCGGTTCGGTGGTCTCTGCGACCGGCTCAGGGGGAGCCACCTCTGCGGTTTCCAGTACGGGCTCCGGGCGGAACGGAATGATTTCGGCGCTGGGCAGCGGTTGCGTCGGCGTTTCGGGTTCAGGTGTGGCGCTGACGGGCGCGGGCGGCGGGGCCGCGGCGACCGGCGCTTCGAAGCGCAAAGACGCCTTGCGCGTATTGTCGGCAACCAGTTGCGCCACCGGCGCGGGCGTCTCGGAAGTCTCAGGGACGGCGACGGGCGCCGCTGTGATGGCAGGAGTGGGTGCCGGGGCGACGGTTTTGGCGGGCGCGCGCTTGACCGGGGTTTTGCGCGCCGGCGTCATCAGACTGACCACCGTGCCGACGATCCCGACCAGCAGGCCAACCAGCCCCAGGGCCAGAAGGCCCGACATGGACGGCGTGATGCGTACCCAGTTAATCCAGTCCGGAAGATAAAGCCCGGCAGACAAAGGCGCACCGCCGTTGATCAGCGCGAATGCCACCGCTGCCCCCGCGGCGATGGCAATACCGATAAACAGGCCTGCATTGGCGCGGGAATGACCCTTATGTGCCGCCATGTCCATAACCCCCATTAAGAATACACTAACAAACCTTAACCCCAAGCCGGTGTTCTTGACAATCGCTTCCTGCGTCAGTTTGAGGCAGGCAGGCGCGCCAAGGCCTGATTTGGGCTCGTTTCTCAACTGCGGGTGCAGGTTTCACGCCACGGTTTGGCGGCTCAAAGCAGTTAACCCCGGCGGCAAGAATTGCCGATTGCGCGGGGGGCGGCGAAGGGGTAATGCTGAACGAATGCAGAACAACAGGATTCGCATTATCGGTCTCGACCCCGGCCTGCGCCGTCTGGGCTGGGGCGTTCTGGACGTCGAAGGGGCGCGGCTGAACTGGGTCGCGCACGGCGTCATCCTGCCGGATGAAAAGGCCGAACTGTCGGTGCGTTTGCTCTATCTGTTCGAGGAGCTGGGCAAGGTCATCCTTCAGTATCGTCCGCAGGAAGCCGCGATTGAAGAGACCTTCGTCAATATGAACCCGGCCTCGACGCTGAAACTCGGTCATGCGCGTGCGGCCGCCATGCTGGCTCCGGCGCAGGCGGGCCTGAGCGTTGCCGAATACGCGGCGCTGGACGTCAAGAAATCCGTGGTGGGTGCCGGGCGGGCTGACAAGGATCAGATCCTGTTTATGATCAAGCGTCTGCTGCCACGTGCGGCGACGGCGGAAAACGGCCTGACGGCGGACATGGCCGATGCGCTGGCCGTGGCGGTGACCCACGCGCACAAACGCAAGCATAAGATTCTTGAGCGCACCCCGAAAAGTGTGGAGCGGTTTTCGGCAACAGGTGCGCGACCAGCTAAAAAAGGGGCGGCGGCATGATCGGACGGTTGCGCGGTATTCTGCTGGAAATCGAAGACGACGAAGCCGTGATCGAGGTCATGGGGGTGGGTTATATCGTCAAGTGCGGGGTGCGCACCCTGGCCAACCTGCCCGGCAATGGTCAGGAGACGATCCTGCATATCGAAAGCCAGACACGCGAAGACGGCACGCGGCTGTATGGCTTCCTGTCGAAGGACGAACGCAAGACGTTTCAGCAGCTTCTGACCGTGCAGGGCGTGGGGCCCAAGGCGGCGCTGTCGGTGCTCGACATCCTGACGCCGCACGAACTGGCCATTGCTGTAGCCCATGAGGACAAGACGAAGGTCAACAAGGCCAACGGGGTGGGGCCCAAGCTGGCTCAGCGCATCGTTATTGAGCTGAAAGGTAAGGCGCTGGCGGTCGGGGAAGCCTTTGTGCCGATGGCCCCCGGTGCGGTGCTGGCCTCGGTGAGCCCGGCGGCCAGTCTCAATGGCGAGAGCGTGGCGGCCCTGATGGGGCTCGGCATTCCCGAAGCGCAGTCGCGGCAGGCGGTCGAGGCAGCGGTCAAGGAACTGGGTCCCGAAGCCGAACTGGCGGCGGTGATCCGGGCGTCTCTGAAGTTGATTGGTAAGTAATTAAGCGCGGCCCCAAAAGTGTGAAGCGGTTTTGGGACCCAGCCGCGCGTAAAACCCAGCGCGGCCCCAAAAGTGTGAAGCGGTTTTGGGACCCAGCCGCGCGTTATTAAGGATAGCTCATGGCGCGTATCATTTCCGGCGAACCGACGGACGACGAGGTCGAGGCCTTTGCCTCGGACCGCGCCCTGCGCCCGCAGAGCTTTGATGACTTTGTGGGGCAGGCCCCGCTCAAGGCCAATCTCAAGGTCTTCGTTCAGGCCGCCGCCGCGCGCAAGGAAGCGCTCGATCACGTGCTGTTTTACGGCCCGCCGGGGCTGGGCAAGACGACGCTGGCGCAGATCGTGGCCAAGGAATTGAAGGTCGGGTTTCGCGCCACCTCCGGACCCATGCTGGCTAAGGCTGGTGATCTGGCGGCCATTCTATCCAATCTTGAACCCAATGACGTGCTGTTTATCGACGAAATCCACCGCCTGAGCCCGCAGGTCGAGGAAATCCTCTATCCGGCCATGGAAGACTATGTGCTGGATCTGATCATTGGCGATGGGCCCGCGGCGCGCACGGTGCGAATCGATCTGGTGCCGTTTACGCTGGTGGGGGCGACGACACGGGCGGGCCTGTTGTCGCAGCCCCTGCGTGATCGCTTTGGCATCCCGCTGCGGCTGGAATTTTATACGCCCGAGGAACTGGTGCGTGTGGTGATGGGGACGGGGCGCAAGATGGGGGCGGTGATGAGTGAGGACGGCGCTTTTGAGGTCGCTTCGCGCTCGCGCGGAACGCCGCGCGTGGCCGGGCGTCTGCTGCGCCGGGTGCGCGACTTCGCCACTGCCGAAGGGGCCGAAATCATCGACAAAAAAGTCGCCGCGCGCGCTCTGGCGCGTCTGGAGGTCGATCCGTCGGGGCTCGATCAGCTCGACCGCCGCTACCTGACCGCCATGATTGAAAACTACAATGGCGGGCCGGTGGGGCTTGAAACCATCGCCGCCGCCATTGCCGAGGCACGTGACGCGGTCGAAGACATGATCGAGCCCTATCTGATGCAGCAGGGCTTTATCCAGCGGACGCCGCGCGGTCGCATGGCCTGCGCCCGGGCCTATACGCATCTGGGGCTGAACCCACCGGCCAATGGGACGATGACGCCCTCAACCGGTGATCTGTTTGAGTGAGCCTTTCGGTTTTTTCGGAATTTTATAATCCGCGCGCCACATTAATGTCGCCAAACCCGTGTCAGGATGGGAAGCGTGCGGGTAAAACGCTGCGATGCAGCAAAAAACACCCATTTTGCGCCTTTAAAAATTTGATCGCATGGTTAAGCTAGAGCGTGCTTCGAAAAAGTGGACACCGGTTTTTCGAATAAGGCACGCGAAAAGGAGTCTAAAAGCCAGTTTCGTTTTCCGCAAAACGACACCGGCTTTGGACTGAATCCGGCCCCGACCTAACTATTGCCTCAGGAGTTGTTCATGGAAGCCGCCCACGCCGCCGAGTCCCTCAGCTTTATCGACCTGTTCCTGCGGGCCGACTGGGTTGTGAAGGGCGTCATGCTTCTTCTGGCGCTGGGGTCGCTGTGGTCCTGGGCCATCATCATCGAGAAGGGCTTCAAGCTGGCCAAGCTGAATAAGGAAGCCGCCGGTTTCGAAGCCGAGCTGGCGGCCGGGCGCGCCCTGGAAGACATTGCCGCCAAGCATGGCACTCAGCCAACCGCGCCCTTTCCCAAGCTGCTGGTGACGGTGACGTCGGCCTGGGGCGAGTATAAGGGCAAGAGCATTTCGGCCCCGGAGGGAGAGCTTCTGTTGTCGCGCGTCGATCGCGAACTGAACCACGTCATTTCGACCGAGGCCGACGCCATGGAAGACGGCCTGAGCCTGCTGGCCGTCGTCGCCACGGCGGCGCCCTTCATCGGGCTGTTCGGCACGGTGTGGGGCATCATGAACGCCTTTTCGGCCATCGCCTCGCAGGGCGACACCAACCTGGCCACCGTCGCTCCGGCGATTTCCGAGGCCCTCTTTGCCACGGCCATCGGTCTGGGCGCGGCCATCCCGGCTTATATCTTCTTCAACCTCTATAATGCCAAGGTGGCGCGCTTCGTGGGTCGCCTCGAAGGCTTTGCCGATGAACTGATGGTGTCGGTAACCGGTCGCCTCGGCGGCAAGCTGGCCGGTCGCTGAGAGGGGCACGCACATGGCAATGGGTAATGCAGGCACAGGCGGTGGACGCCGGCGCGGCAGGCGGCGGGCGCGCCGTGGCGCTCTGGCGGAAATCAACGTCACGCCGATGGTCGATGTCATGCTGGTGCTGCTGATCATCTTTATGATCTCGGCGCCGCTTCTGACGTCAGGCATCAAGATCGAACTGCCGAAGACCGAGGCGGCGGCACTGAAGGACGAGGGCGATCCGATCACCGTCTCCATCCAGCGCGACGGCGCGCTGTACGTCATGGACGATGCGGCCACGTTTGACCAACTGACGCCGCGCCTGATGGCCATGACCGACAACGACACTTCCAAGCCTATCTATGTGCGCGCCGAAGGGGCCGCGCCCTATGAGACGGTGGCCAAGGTGATGGCGCGTCTGTCCACCTCCGGCTTCACCAAGATCAACCTTCTCACCGAAAACCTCGGCAAGACGCAAAAACCGGCGACGGCCGGGGAGGCGGCACCGTAACCATGAAGATGGGTCGCGC
>NZ_JAIWNX010000073.1 GCF_020217185.1 Asticcacaulis sp. | reverse complement strand
CCTTATAGGTTCGCTTCTCCTGCACGCGGGTGTGCTGGCGCTTGCCTTCCTCAACTGGAACACCCTGCCGGACGCCAAGCCGGTGGTGTCGGTGCCGGTGCAGATCGTGGCCGAACTGCCCGAACGCTCGATGGCCGCCGCGCCGGTCGATGAGACGGCGGTGCTGGAGCCCGTGCCTGAGCCTGCGCCCGCGGAACCCGTGCCGACGCCTGAGCCAGAACCGGTCCCGACACCGCCCGCGCCGAAACAGCCGGTGCCGGAGGTGAAGAAGGAAACCAAAAAGCCTGAGCCCAAAAAGCTGGAGCCTGTCAAACCGGCCAAGACCAAGCCAGACCCCAAGGGCACGCAGAAGCCGAAGCCTCAGACGCTTGATCTCGATTCCCTTTCTCAGGTGAAGTCCTCGCCTCCTAAGTCCAACTCACGGACTCCGGCCCGCCCGACCCGCACGCCGACCGATGGCTCGTCAGCACGAGGCAGTGCCGCGGCGGATACGGGTTTGGCGCTTAATCAAGTCATTAGCCGCCTGCAGCAACTCTGGTCACCCAACTGCGACGTTCCCGGAGCAGAGCGTGTGAATCCTGAAATCACGTTCACAATCTCACCCAATGGGCGCGTCATCAAGGGCCCGGAGTGGACAAACCGTCGCGCTGATCCGTTGTGGGAAGCTGCCGCAGTGCGCGCACAGGCGGCGGTTAAGAAAGGCGAACTCTTTTCCGGTTTGCCCGATGAACTTTATAACAGACCACTGGCAATCACCTTTCGTGGTGATCAGGCTTGTCGGGGGCGTTAATGATCACGTCAGGAGAGGCTATGACCTATTTCTTGAAGCGGCTTAAGCACTTTGTATTTTCAGCTTTCATCGCTATCGGTCCGCTTGTGGCTACGCATGCGGTGGCACAGACTCCGCTACGCGGCGAGGTCACCGAGGGCGTGATCGCGCCCCTGCCCATCGCCATCGACATCGAATCGAGCGGTTCTGATCTGGGCGACAAGATCACCAAGGTGGTGATGGCTGACCTTGAGCGGTCGGGCTTCTTCAAGCCCATCGACCCCAATGCTTTTATCGAACAAAGCGTCGGCATTGACGCCACGCCCACCTTCGCCAGCTGGAAGACTATCAATGCGCAGGCGCTCGCCAATGGCGTGGCGCGTGTCGATGGGGAAGGCCGCCTTCAGGTCGATTTCCGCCTATGGGACGTCTTTTCCGAAAAGCAGCTTCTGGGGCAATCGGTAACGGCCACGCCGGAAAACTGGCGCCGTATCGCGCACAAGATCGCCGATGCCATCTATGAAAAGCTGACCGGTGAAGAGGGCTACTTCGATACCCGCATCGTCTTCGTGGCCGAAAGCGGGGCGCGCGGTAAGCGCGTCAAGCGACTGGCCATCATGGATCAGGACGGGGCCAATCCGTCCTATCTGACCGACGGCTCATATAAGGTGATGACGCCGCGCTTCTCGGCCGACTCTCAGGAAGTGGCCTATATGGTGCTGCGCGAAGACTCAGCGCGCATCTATGTTTTCAATATCGAGACGGGGCGTCAGGAAGCCGTGGGCCAGATCAAGGGCATGGTCTTCGCGCCGCGCTTTTCGCCCGATGGCAGCAAGCTGGCCTATTCGGTGGCGCAGGGCGGTAATACGGATATCTATGTGATGGACCTGCGCACGCGGGCTACGCGCCGCGTAACGACCGATCCCGGCATCGACACCTCGCCCTCCTTCTCGCCGGACGGTTCGACCATCGTGTTTAACTCCGACCGGGGCGGTTCGCCGCAGCTTTACGCCATGAATGCCGACGGTTCGGGTGTGCGCCGCATTTCGTTCGGTGGCGGTATCTATTCGACGCCGGTGTTCAGCCCCAAGGGTGACAAAATCGCCTTCACCAAGCAGTCGGGCGGGCGGTTTTCCATCGGCGTGATGGATGCCGGGGGCGGCAATGAAAAGCTGCTGACTTCATCCTTCCTCGAAGAGGGCCCGACCTGGGCCCCCAATGGCCGCTACATCATGTTCTTCCGCGAACCGCCGGGCGCTTTGCCGTCGCTGTGGATGGTGGAAGCGTCGGGTCGCATTGAGCGCGCCGTGCCTTATTCGGGTGGCGCATCAGACCCGGCGTGGTCGCCCCGACTGAAATAGGGGGCATATCGCGCGATATTCCCTATCGGATACTAATTTTTACGAGCCCAAATCCTTATTTTGCCTATGAGGATTTGGGCTCACCCTGTTTTTTGAGCGCATTATGTGTGCAGTGCAACATCTTTGCCACAAGACTGTTACAGAATGTAACTAAACGTGGTGTTAGGGTTTGACAAATTCGCCATCTGGCGGAAAAGTAGCATCATTCATTTTCTCAGGAAATGGCACGCCGTTTCCATCCACTTTGCAATTGTTCCAACCAAGGGGTTTTTTCGATGACCAAGTCTGTATTCAAACTCGCTCTGCTGGCCTGCGCCACGCTATCCGTGGCCGCCTGCGCCGGTAAGAAGCCGGAAGTCGTGACGCCCCCGCCGGCCGTTGTCGAACAGCCGGCAACACCCCCGGCCTATACGCCCCCGCCGCCCGCCGAGACCAAGCCGCTGTCGCCGACCGGCCCGGTTCCGGGTTCGCAGCAAGACTTCGTCGTCAATGTCGGCGACCGCGTGTTCTTCGATCTGGATCAGTCGTCGCTGCGTGAAGACGCCAAGGCCCTGCTCGATAAGCAAGCCGCGTGGCTCGTTCGCTATCCGGCCGTGAAGGTCCGCATCGAAGGCAATGCCGACGAGCGCGGCACCCGTGAATACAACTTTGCCCTGGGCGCGCGTCGCGCCGAGTCGGTGTCGCAGTACTTGACCTCCAAGGGTGTGGTGCCGTCGCGCATCTCGACCATCTCCTACGGTAAGGAAAACCCGATCGCTACGGGCGCTGACGAAGAAGCCTGGTCGCAAAACCGTAACGCCCACACCGCCATCACCGAAGGCGCGCAATAAGCGTTCAGACCAGGATGACTGAATGAAAAGGGTCCGGTTCGCCGGGCCCTTTTTTATACCCTGAATGGGGGAGGGGGCGGGCTCAGGCTTGCCGCAACCCCTCTCGCCTGCTATCGCAGGGGAAAGTAGAGTCCGCGTCACCGCGTTGGTCGGCCTGTCCGTTGAACAGGCGACCCTCACCCGAACAGCATCCCGACATTTCATACCAGGGGGTAGGATATGCATAAATATCTCAGCGCCATCGCGTTGGCCGCTCTTGTCGTGCCGGCGACTGGCATGGCCCAGACGGCCAAACCGTCCAAGGTTCAGCAAACTCAGAACAGCATGATGGACTCGATCCCGAAGTGCACGAAGAAGCTGGGGACCATCTCCATCGTCAACGGTGACGATGAACGCGGCTGGGCGCAGAACAATCTGGCCCCGCCGCAAAAGCTGCTGCGTGTCATCGTTCAGAAGTCCGGCTGCTTTTCGCTGGTCGATCGCGGGGCAGGCATGAACGCGGCGCAGCGCGAGCGTGATCTGGCGGCGGGTATTGGCCTGCAAGGCGGCTCCAATGTCGGTCAGAACCAGATCAAGGCAGCGGATTTCGTGCTGGTGGCTGAGGTCGCTGCGGCGGACTCCAATACGGGTGGCGGCGGTGCCGCAGGCATTATTGGCGGTATGGTCGGCGGTCGCGCCGGGGCCGTTATTGGCGGCTTCCGTACCAAGAAGCTCGAAGCCAACACCATCCTGTCGCTGACGGACGTGCGCACGTCGGAATCCAATTCGTTTGAAGGCAGCGCAGCCAAGAACGACCTGACCTGGGGTGTCGGCGGTGGCGCGGGCTTTGCCGGGGCCGTCGGCGGCGGCTATGAAGATACGGAAATCGGCCGTATCGTAACCCAAGCCTTTATCGTCACCTACACCAACATGGTGCAGGAAATGGGTGGCCTTGACGTCGGCGGTAAGGCCGCCGCGCCGCAGCGCTCGTTCGTCGTCCTGACGCCGACCAGCCTGCGCGCCACCCCGGCCGCGACCGGCAAGATGATCCGCGCCCTGCCCAAGGACATGCTCCTCTATCCGACCGGCAATAAGGACGGCATGTGGTGGGAAGTCATGGACGATAACGACAATGTCGGCTGGGTGCAGAACGACAAGCTTACCGCCGCGAAATAGATTAAGGAAGCCCCGCCCAGTTGGCGGGGTTTTCTCTTGGTCCTCTATGCCACAGCCGGCGTCTTAATTTCGCCGGAGTGGCCCGTCACGATGGAAACCGTTACAAAAATGGTTGACATCTGAGGCGCGCACGTCAGGTATTTGAACACGCGCCCCCACAGGTTTCAGGACACGCATGACCCGCCAGAGTTTAAAGGCCACCCTTTCCGCCCTGACGATCGCCGTTGCGACGGCGGCCTCACTGAGCGCGGTTGCGCCGACGCCCGCCCACGCCCAGCTTTTTTCGATTGATCAGGACGAGGCCGACGACAAATCGCCCCCGGTTGAATGGGACAAAAAGCGTCTGGAACGTCTGGACCGCAATGTGCGCAAACTGGAACGCGCCATTTCGAATTATGAAGGCAAGACCGGTAAGAATGCCGGGCCGCCCGCTTTGATCGAACCGGACCCCGAAGTCGTAGCACTTCAGGCAACGGTCGAAATCCTGTCGCGTAAGGTTGACGATCAGGCGCAGCAGATCACGCGCCTGACCGGTCAGATCGAAGAGGCCGGCTTCGCCGCGCGTCAGGCCAATGAAAAGATCGCCGGGCTGGAGGCGCGTATCGGCACGCTGATCCAGCGCCTTGATCTGGCCGAAGCCCACCTGAAAGACATCGACGCGGCGCTGGCCGGACCGCCGCCCCCCCCACCGACCACCGGAACGGCCGAAGGAGACTTCAATCAGGCCTACGACCTGCTGACCAACGGCAAGATGGACGACGCCGAGCGCGCCTTTACCGAGTTTACGACCAAGTGGGCCTCGGCACCGCAGACGCCGGAAGCCTGGTTCCGTCTGGGGCAGATTCGCACCGTCAAAGGGGACGTCTCCGGGTCGGTGGCCGCCTATGCCACCTCGCTCAAGGGCTGGCCCAAGACGAGCTGGGCCCCCGAAGCGACCGTGAAGCTGGCCACCGCCCTGGCGCAAACCGACGCGCCGAAATCGTGCGTCGCGATTGCGGAATTTAACAAGCGGTATGCTTCGGCGGCGTCGGCGGCCATCAAGTCGCAGGCCAAGGCGCTGGCGACCAAGGGCAAGTGCAGCTAATACCTCCTGATGTAAAATCGCGGCTTGCGGCGGGTCTGGAACGCTTTCCGGACATAGCCGCAAGCCGTTTGCGTTTCGCTGAGTATCTCAATGGGCCGGCGGAACGGCCCGTGGGCGTCGCGGTGTCTGGTGGTGGAGACTCTGTGGCCCTTTTCCTCCTGTTGTGGCTGTGGGGGCAGAGACCACTGGAGGTGTTCACCGTTGATCATGGCATCAACCCCCTGAGCGCCGACTGGGTGCGCGGTGTCGAAGCGCTGGGGCACGCGTTGGGTGTGCCGGTCACTGTCCTGCGCTGGGCGGGGGATAAGCCTCGTACCGGGCTTCAGGCGGCGGCGCGCCGGGCACGGCATTCTCTGATCCTCGAAGCGGCGCGGGCTAAAGACATCCGCGTCCTCTGTCTGGGACACAATGCCGATGACGTGGCCGAAGCCGCCGCCATGCGCGCCGAAGGTTCGACGGTTGGCGCACCGAAACTGTGGTCGCCCGCGCCCTTCTGGCCGCAGGGGGAGGGGATGTTCTATCTGCGCCCCCTGCTGGGCATCGGGCGGGCGCGGCTGCGGGACTGGCTGAACGCGGTGGGTGTGTCCTATGTCGATGACCCGGCCAATGCCAACCCTACCTATCTGCGCGCGCGGGTACGGCAACAGGGGGTGAGGCCTTCTTCGACCGATATGCGTAGCGCCACCCTCTCACCGGATTTGGCGGTTGCAATGAATGTAACGCCAACAGGTGCCGCCTGTTTCCATATCCCTGCCTTGCCAGCACCTGACATCCTCGCGGCCCTGATCGTCTGTGCCGGGGGTGGGGACAAGCTGCCGCGTCAGGCGGAGCTTGCGCATATCCTCACCGCTTCTGCGGCGGGGCGCAGGCGCTTTACCCTGTGCGGGGCGCGCATCGAAGCGCACGAGGGTGGCTGGCTGATCTGCCGTGAGCCCGGCGACATGACCCGCAATGGGGCACGCCCTGAGCGGATCGGTGATATCTGGGACGGACGCTACCGCGTGCCTGCTTACGCCATCGGGGGCGAAATCGTCCCGGCAAAGGGGCATCTTAACGCTCTGTCCCCGCAAGATCGCCTGCGTTTGAAAGGCCTGCCGCCCGCCGTGCGCGCCGCCGTGCCTGTGCTGAAACACGACGAGTCGGTACGCCTGTTTGCGGCAGGAGATTTGCAGGACGTGACGTACAACCGGTTGCGTGCGGCGCTTGGCCTCATCCGTAACGAAGAGGAAGCCTGTCGTCCCGCGTTTTCCTGCGGTCTGCCGGTAGCGTAGCGTTAAAGAGCCTACTATATAGGTTCAACCAACAGGCGGTTTCTGGCCGCCGTCAAGACCCGCAGCCCGCTGGCTGCTTGTGAGGAAGCTTATGAATTTTCGTGCTCTGACGATTGTCGGGATACTTCTGGCGGTTCTGATGGTCGGTTATGCCGTGGTCGGTAAGACCCCTTATCAGAATGCGCCGAAGGAAATGAGCTATTCGGTGCTCAAGGAACGGGTCAATGCGGGTCAGATCGTATCGGCCGATATCGACCGCGATCAGGCCGTGGTTACCGACACCGCCAAGCAGAAGCACAAGGTCGTCATCCCCTATCCCAATAGCGATACGGCCGACTGGCTCGATTCCAAGAACGTGAAGGTCAATATGAAGACCGTCACCCAGCCCTTCCTGGTGTCGCTGCTGTCCGGTCTGTTGCCCATTCTGCTGATCGTCGGCCTGTGGCTGTTCTTCATGCGTCAGATGCAGGGCGGCGGTCGTGGGGCTATGGGCTTCGGCAAGTCGAAGGCCCGCCTTCTGACCGAGCACAAGAACCGCGTCACCTTTGCTGATGTGGCCGGCGTCGATGAGGCCAAGGAAGAGTTGCAGGAGGTCGTCGATTTCCTGAAAGACCCGACCAAGTTCCAGAAGCTGGGCGGTAAGATTCCAAAGGGTGCCCTGCTGGTTGGCCCTCCGGGTACGGGTAAGACCATGCTGGCCCGTGCGGTGGCCGGTGAAGCGGGCGTGCCCTTTTTCTCGATTTCGGGTTCGGACTTCGTGGAAATGTTCGTCGGCGTCGGTGCCTCGCGCGTGCGTGACATGTTCGAACAGGCCAAGAAGAATGCGCCGTGCATCATCTTCATCGACGAAATCGACGCCGTGGGTCGCCATCGCGGCGCCGGTCATGGCGGCGGTAATGATGAGCGCGAACAGACCCTCAACCAGTTGCTGGTTGAGATGGACGGGTTCGAAGCTCAGGAAGGCATTATCATCATCGCGGCGACCAACCGTCCGGACGTGCTCGATTCAGCGCTTCTGCGTCCCGGCCGCTTCGACCGTCAGGTGACGGTGCCGAACCCCGACCTGACCGGTCGCGAAGCCATCCTGCGCGTTCACATGCGCAATGTGCCTTTGGCCGTCGATGTCGATGTCAAGGTGGTGGCGCGCGGCACGCCGGGCTTCTCCGGGGCCGATCTGGCCAATCTGGTCAACGAAGCGGCGCTGATGGCGGCGCGCAAGGACCGCAAGCTGGTCACGATGAAGGACTTTGAAGACGCCAAGGACAAGGTGCTGATGGGGGCCGAGCGCCGCTCCATGGCCATGTCCGAAGCCGAAAAGAAGCTGACGGCCTATCACGAAGGCGGTCACGCCATCGTGGCGCTGAAGGCCCCGGAAGCCGATCCGGTGCACAAGGCCACCATCATTCCGCGCGGTCGTGCGCTCGGTATGGTGATGCAGCTTCCCGAAGGTGATCGCTATTCGCAAAACTATGTGCAGATGACCTCGCGTCTGGCCATTCTGATGGCGGGGCGTGTCGCCGAAGAACTGATCTTCGGTAAGGATCAGATCACGTCGGGGGCGTCATCGGACATCCAGCAGGCGACTCGTCTGGCCAAGGCCATGGTCACGCGCTGGGGATATTCGGACGCACTGGGTCTCGTCAACTATAAGGATGCTGAGGATGAGCACGGGGCCTTTGGTCGCGACGTCTCGGAATCGACGGCTCAGACCATCGACGGTGAAGTCAAACGTCTGGTGCAGGGCGGCTATGATGAAGCCAAACGCATCCTGACCGAAAACCTCGACAACCTGCATCGTCTGGCCCAGACCCTGCTTGATGTCGAAACCCTCAGCGGTGAAGAGATCGAAAAGGTCCTACGCGGTGAAGAGATCGTGCGCGACGAAGACACCGGCATCCTGATCGAAAACACCACCCGTCTGGCAGTGCCCACGACGGATGAACCGGAGCCTCTGCCGGAAACCGTGGTGCCGGAGGTCAAGGAAGGCGTTTGATACCGCTTTGTCCCTTGATGATAAAAGGCCTGCGCCCTCCGGCGCAGGCCTTTTCTGGTTTTGAGGCGTGGAGGAAAAGACCCACAAAATATGCCTAACGAAAACCTGCCCGAGACGGTGTTCGTTAGCGGATCATTAAGGTTGTTGCGGTCTATTGATCCTCTCAGCCTCCTGATTTTAGGGCACTGCCGTACCGGTTCAAAGAACCGCAGGGCGCGCCCGCGTTGTAGGTGGCTGAAGCGCCACCGGCCCTGACTGGGCGGACGATCACGAGGACAGAATATGCCAGCCGTCGTCAGAGGCGGGCGCCGTCAGGCGGCCCCGGTTTCGAAAGCGTCACCCCGTCAGGCGGCTCCGCGTGGCCGTGGCGGGCGCAAGGTCGAAGCCGGAAAATTTGCCCTGCTTGGCGGTGTGGTTATGCCCAATGAGTTGACGGCGTGGTTAGGCTTTCTGGGCGCGGCCGGTCTGATGGCTGTGTTCCTGCTGACCGGCGGGCGTGCGGAAGCCCTGCGTACAGGTGTGGTGAATTTTACCGATGCGCGCATCGCGTCCATTGGCATCAATCTTCAGAATGTGCGCCTGCAAGGCGTGTCCGACGTGGCCCGCGAAGACATCCGCAAGGCGATGCAGTTTCAGCGCGGGCAACCACTGGCCCTGATGGACCTCAACAAGGTCAAGGCCGATGTGGAATCCGTCGGCTGGGTCAAATCGGCCGTGGTGCGCCGTCAGTTGCCGGATCAGTTGATCATCAGCGTTGTGGAGCGCCCGCGTCTGGCGGTGTGGCAGTATCAGAACAAGACCTACGTCATCGACGATACGGGCAAGGTCATCCCCGAAGCCCATTCCGGCAACTTCCTCGATCTGCCTCTGGTGGTGGGCCAGGAAGCCAATGCCGCCAGTGCTGACATCCTGCGACTGATGCAGGCACGGCCGGAGCTGATGTCGCGCGTCTGGGCGCTGGTGCGCGTGGATACGCGCCGCTGGGACATACGTCTGAAAAACAACACTATTATCAAATTGCCGGCGCTGGATCAGGATGAGGCCCTCAACCGCCTCGATGGCCTGATCAGCCAGCAGCGCATCCTCGATCAGGGGCTGGCGGTCATTGACCTCACCGATCCCAATGCCCTGGTCGTCAAACCCTTCGAAACCGCCCCCGCAGCCTAAGGTTCTCCGTCCATGTCGCGTCTAGAAGATCGCAAACTGGCCAAAGAAGGACGTCACGTCGAAGCCGCCTCGCGTCAGTCCGCCGTGATGGCCGTGACGCCGGGCGTCGTCGCGTCTCTGGATCTGGGAGCCTCGAAGATCGGCTGTTTCATCATGAAGCCGGACGGTGTGCGTAGCGCCGACCACTCCATTCGTGTGGCGGGGGTCGGCTTTGTGCAGTCGCGCGGTGTGCGCGCCGGCAATATTATCGACATGGAAGCCGCCGCCACCGCCATCGCTCAGGCGGTTGAGCGTGCTGAGGCCATGGCCAATGTCTCGGTACAGGGGGTTCGCGTTTCGGTGCCGGGGGCGCAGACCGCGTCGCATCGCG
>NZ_JAIWNX010000072.1 GCF_020217185.1 Asticcacaulis sp. | reverse complement strand
TCTTCGCTCAGGTGTCGGTCGGTGTGAAGCCGATCTCCGATGACGATCTCAACCGCGCCATCGCTTCGGGTCTGGCGCAGGTGCGCTTCCCCAATCGTCGCCCCATCCACCTGCTGCCGGTAAGCTGGGCCGTCGATGGCCATAGCGGCGTGCGCGATCCGCGCAACCTGACGGGCCGTACCCTGGGGCTTGAACTGTTGGTCGTCACCATCGACGAAAACGTCTTTAACAATATCATGCAATGCGTCGGCATGGCGCACCTTGAGGTGCAGGCGATTGTCTCCGCGCCTTTGGCGGCGGCGGTCGCGGCGCTGGAAGAAGACGAGAAGGAACTGGGCTGCATCTGCATCGACATGGGCGCCTCGTGCACCACGGCGGCCGTCTTCTATGGGGGCGCGTTGGTACACGTCGATTGCCTGAATGTCGGCGGCAGCCACGTCACGGCCGACATTGCGCGCGGCCTGTCCACTACGCTCGTGGGCGCTGAGCGCGTCAAGACGCTGCACGGCTCGGCCATCGCCTCGTCCAACGAAGACCGCGAAATGGTCGAAGCGCCGCCGCGCGGTGACGATGCCGGGGCCCCGCCGATCTCCGTGCCGCGCTCGATCCTCAAAGGTATTATCGCCCCGCGCGTCGAAGAAACCTTTGAACTGCTGCGTGAAAAGCTGAAGGCCTCTGGCGTGCCGATCGACCCAGGTGCGGGTATCGTCCTGACGGGCGGTGCGTCGCAGTTGGCGGGTGTGCGCGAACTGGCCATCCGCGTGTTCGATCGTCCTGTGCGTCTGGGTAAGCCCAAGCGCGTACCACACCTGGCCGATGCGGCTGCCGGACCGGCCTTTGCCGCCTGTGCCGGGGTGATCCTGCGCACGCTTTATGGCCCGCGCGACGTGGTCCCGGCGCGCAAGATCATGACAGCGCGCCTGTCGCCCAAGGACGCGCCCAGCGCCGCCAAGGGCCATCTGATGAGCCGCGTGGTAGACTGGCTCAAGCAAAATCTGTAACCGGTTGCCACGATATGCAAAAAAATCCACAGTTTTAGCGGGACGCTTTCGGGCGTCCCGTTTGCGTTTGGGCGGTATGCGGCTGCATGGTGCGTGCGTTAATGTACGGGTAAGGATTCCTGATTCCGGATTAATCTTCTGTGCATAAGTGGCCGTAATTTTGGCCATTTTCGCTTGATGCCCTGCCGGTTGATTCGGATGGGAGGGTGGAAATTCATCAAGTGGTAACTTTTGTTAAAATTTATCGCAAAAAGACCTTCAAATCGCTGCGACTCAAGTTATCGGGTAACTATTCATTAAGCATATTCGATGTCTCATGATCGATGCTTGTGAGCGCTTTTTGACAAGAGCGCCGGGTCGATAATTGGACGGGAACAAAGGTCGCCCGGACAGGGTCACGGAAGGTTGGTCTGATCACATGGCTATACATCTCTCGGCGCCGCGCGCCACGGAATTGAAGCCCCGCATCGTCGTTTTCGGCGTCGGTGGCGCGGGCGGCAACGCCGTCAACAACATGATCGAGGCGGGCCTCGAAGGGGTTGAGTTCGTCGTCGCCAATACCGACGCGCAACAGCTCCAGTTTGCCAAGACCGACCGTCGTGTTCAACTCGGCGTCTCGCTGACGCAAGGTCTGGGCGCGGGTGCCCATCCGGAAGTCGGCATGACCGCTGCCGAAGAGTCGGCGCATGAGATCGGTGAGCACCTCGAAGGCGCGCATATGGTCTTCATCACTGCCGGTATGGGCGGTGGCACCGGTACGGGTGCCGCGCCGATCATCGCCAAGACGGCGCGTGAACGCGGCATCCTGACCGTCGGCGTGGTGACCAAGCCCTTCATGTTCGAAGGCCGCCACCGTATGCGTCTGGCCGATGCCGGTATCGCTGAGTTGCAACGCTACGTCGATACGCTGATCGTTATCCCGAACCAGAACCTGTTCCGTATCGCCAATGAGCGCACCACCTTCGCCGAAGCCTTTGGCATGGCCGATCAGGTGCTGCACTCGGGCGTGCGCTCCATCACCGACCTGATGGTGCTGCCGGGCCTCATCAATCTTGACTTCGCCGATGTGCGCTCGGTCATGTCCGAAATGGGCAAGGCCATGATGGGTACGGGCGAAGCGACTGGCGATGACCGCGCGCTTCAGGCGGCGCAGAACGCCATCCAGAACCCGCTGCTCGACGAAACCTCGCTCAAGGGTGCCAAGGCGGTGCTGGTCAATGTCACCGGCGGCCTCGACATGACCCTGCTCGAAGTCGATGAAGCGGCCAATGCCATTTCGTCGGAAGTCGATCCGGACGCCAATATCATCTTCGGCGCGGCCTTCGATCCGTCGCTGGAAGGCAAGCTGCGCGTGTCGGTCGTGGCGACTGGCATGGACTCCGCCGCCGCTCAGCAACAGCCGCCGGTGCCGCAGGCTTCGGCTTCGACCCCGCCGCGTCAGTCTATCTACATCACGCCCGGCCGTCCGGGTCAGGCTCAGCCGGTTCAGACGGTCGCCGTTCAGGCCCCGCTAAGTCAGGCTCCGGCAGCGCCTGCGCCGCAACCGGCTCCGGTTCAGCCCGCGCCTGTGGCTGAAACCCCCGTGCAACCGGCCTATCAGCCGGAAGTGCGTCCGGAACCCGTCGCCGCAGCGCCTGCGCCGCAGCCGGCTCCGGCCCCTGTGGCTCAGACTGAGCCACGCATTATTGCGAAAATCGTCGATCCGTCGGTCGAAGACGAATTCGATATCCCGGCGGTTCAGCCGGCACCGCAGCCGGTGCAACGCGAAATCCCGCCGCGTCCGGTGGCCGGTTACGGCACCACGCGCGCCCCTGAGCCGGCGCGTGCCGCCGTACAGTCGCCGCGCGAAGACGACCGGGGTGGCCTGTGGCGTGGTCTGTTTCCCAAGCGTAGTGATGCGCCGGTGACACAGGCTCCGGAATACCGTCAGCCTTCGGCGCCGGCCCCGTCGCCCTATGCAACTGCGCCCGCCCCGCAAGCGGCCCCTCAGGCCGCCGCTAAGTCGGACGTCCTGCCGGGCATGGAAGCGGAGGATGATCTTGAAATCCCGTCCTTTCTTCGCCGCCTCGCGAACTGACAAGGACAGTAATGCCTGATGAAAGCCCCCGGTTCGCCGGGGGCTTTTTTTGTTGGCAAAGAGGCTTTAAAAGCAGGGGATGAGCGCCGCCAAACCCCGTTAATCATGGCGTTACAAACCGTAATCCATGTTTAGTTGAGGCGAGGGGGTGTCGGGGCGTATAAACTGACGTGAGCGGAAACCTTTCCGCGCGTTCATTTTTAGGTTTATGCGTTCCATGTCGCCTGACCACCACGAACATACGATTGCCGTTCCTGCCATCTGCGCGGGCGTCGGCCTGCACACCGGTCAACGTGTGCGCCTGTCCGTGCGTCCGGCGTCCGCCGGTACGGGCATTGTGTTTGTGCGTACCGACATCTGTGACCGCGACAACCGCGTGCCGGCACGCGCCGATCTGGTTACGCAGACCCGTCTGGGCACCGTCATCACCAATGCGGCGGGCGTATCCGTTTCGACCATTGAGCACCTGATGGCCGCTCTGTCGGCGCTCGGCGTCGATAATGCTCTGATCGAGCTGGATGGTCCGGAAGTGCCGATCATGGATGGTTCGGCTCAGCCTTTCGTGCAACTGCTCGATCAGGCCGGGTTCCGCCGTCAGGCGCAGCCGCAGCAGGTCATCGAAATCCTCAAGCCGGTCGTGGTCGTCGAAGGCGACAAGCGCGCGGCCTTCTATCCGGCTGACCGCTTCGAAATGCACTTCGAAATCGACTTCCCCAGCGCCGTCATCGGCCATCAGGAAATCGAAATGGTCGTCACCGAAGACACCTTCCGCACCGAACTGGCGGCGGCCCGCACCTTTGGCTTTATCGAAGGTGTCGAAGCCCTGCGCGCGGCCGGTCTGGCGCGTGGCGGCTCGATGGACAATGCCATCGTCATCGACGGCGACCGCGTGCTGAACGCCGAAGGCCTGCGCTTTGCCGACGAATTCGTGCGTCACAAGGCGCTGGACGCCATTGGTGATCTCTACGTGCTCGGTATGCCCATTCTTGGCAGGTTTGAAGGAATCCGCGCCGGTCATGGCCTTAATAATGCCGCGGTCCGTGCCCTACTGTCGCAACCGGATGCCTACCGGATCGTGACCCGTGCCCCCGTGCTCCAGCAGGTTGGTTAAAACCTGTTGGCGTTTGTGGCGCGCCGTTGTAGAGCTATCCTCCATAAAGCGTTAAGACTGCCGGGCGACTGACACCGGCCTGATGAGGATTTATCGTGCCGGCCTATACGACTTCGACCGCTTCTCCCTCCTTCGGCAAGACCTCGGCAAAGCTTCTGCTGCTGACGGCGCTGGCGGCTGTGGCCCTCACGGCCTGCGCCGGTAAGCCCAAGCAACGCACGCGTCTGGTGTACGAGGAGCGCCCGGTCGAGGCGCTCTACAATACCGGCATGCAGCGTCTGGACGAAAAGAGCTGGAACGAAGCGGTGGATTATTTCGAAGAGGTGGAGCGTCAGCACCCCTATTCGGAATGGTCGCGCCGTTCGATCATCATGGAAATCTACGCCCACTATCAGGCCAACGATTATAACGAATCGACGGCGGCGGCGGAACGCTTCATCAAGCTCTATCCGGGCTCGCCCCTGACCCCCTATGCCTACTATATGCGGGCCATCAACTATTTCGAGCAGATCGTCGATGTGGGCCGGGATCAGGCCTATACCGAAACGGCGCAGGCCTATCTGCGTGAAATCGTGCAGCGCTATCCGGGCACCGAATATGCCCGCGACGCCCAGGTGAAGCTCGACATGGTCTATGACCAGCTGGCCGGCAAGGAAATGGAAATCGGCCGTTTCTATCTGGCGCAAAACCAGCCTCTGGCGGCCATTGGCCGCTTCAAGACGGTCATCACCCGCTATCAGACGACCTCGCACACGCCCGAAGCCCTCTATCGTCTCGTCGAAGCCAATCTGATGATGGGTATTACCGACGAAGCCAACCGCAATGCGGCGGTGCTGGGCTATAACTATGCGGGCGACCGCTGGTACACGGCGGCCTACAAGCTGATGCAGGAGCGCGGGCAGCCAATGGACATCAAGCCGCTGCCGGTTGCCGAAAAAACCAAACCGGCGAAAAAAGAACAAAAAGAGAAAAAGAGCTGGCTAAGCCGCATCAACCCGATGTAATCTGAGAGAAACAGCCGTGAGCCGACTCACGGCTTTTTCGTCAGGGTTTCCATGCTCACACGCCTGTCTATTCAAGACGTTGTGCTCGTTGATCGGCTGGATCTCGATATCCGGCAGGGCCTTTCGGTACTCACCGGTGAAACCGGGGCCGGCAAATCCATCATTCTCGACAGTCTGGGTCTGGCCACCGGCGCGCGCGGTGATGCCGGGTTGATCCGTGCCGGTGCGCCGCAGGCCTCGGTCACCGCCGAATTCGATCTGGCCGCCGGGCACCCGCTGTATGAATTTCTCGAAGACAAGGGGCTGGCCGTAGAGCCTGGTGAGCCGTTGCTGCTACGCCGGGTGGTCAGCCGTGACGGGCGCTCCAAGGCCTTCGTCAATGATCAGTCGGTCTCGGTCAGCGTTCTCAAGGCGCTGGGTGATGGTCTGCTGGAAGTGCATGGCCAGCATGAGACGGTCGGCCTGCTCGATCCGCGCACGCACGGAGCCATGCTCGATGCCTATGGCGGTTGCGAAGGGGCGCTGGCGGCCACGGCGGCGGCCTTCCGCACGCTTAAGGCCCTGCGCGATCAGTACCGCGACCTCAAACGGCAATCCGACAATGCCACGGCCGAAATCGAAGAACTGACCCTGCGCCTTCAGGAACTGGACCGCCTCAACCCGCTGCCGGATGAGGAGGCGCAACTGGCGTCTGACCGCGCGCTTCTGGGGGCCTCTGAGCGGGCGCTGGAAGACATCAATGAGGCGCGTACCACGGTCGGCGGCGATCAGTTGTCGCAGCGCCTGTCCAAGGCCTTCCGTGCCCTCGATCACGCCCGCACCCGGGCGCAGCAGGCCGGGGCGGGGGAGGGCCATGCGGTGCTCAAGGCGCTGTCCGATGCCGCCGAAGCGCTCGACCGCACCCTGATTGCCGCCGATGAGGCGCTGGCCCTGATGGATGCGGCGGCTGATGCGCTGGATGTCGAGCCGGGCAAGCTGGACCGCGTTGAGGAGCGTCTGTTCGCCCTGCGGGCCATGGCGCGCAAGCTGAATATTCTGGTCGAGGACCTGCCCAGGAAGCGCGCCGAGATCGCCCAGTCTCTGGGGCGTATCGAAGACGCCGATGCCGAGTTGAAAAAGCTGGCGGCGGCGATTGCCGTGGCGGAACAGGGCTTCCATGCGGCGGTTGAAACCCTGCGGCAGAAGCGTCTGGCGGCCGGTGAGGCGCTGAGTGCCGCCGTCATGGCCGAACTGGTGCCGCTCAAGCTCGACAAGGCGGCCTTCCGCGTCGCCATCCGCCCGCTGGAGCCTGAAAAGTACGGTGCTGCGGGCGGCGATGTGATTACGTTCGAGGTCCGCACCAATCCCGGCGCCGACTGGGGGGGGATGGCGGCCATTGCGTCGGGCGGCGAACTGGCGCGCTTTGCCCTGGCGCTCAAGGCGGCTCTATCCACGCGTGGTGGCGAAGACGCGGCCGGTCCGGTGATGATCTTTGACGAGGTCGATCAGGGCGTGGGCGGTGCCGTGGCCGATGCCGTGGGGCTGCGCCTGCGTAAGCTGGCCCAGCGCTCTCAGGTGATCGTCGTCACCCACTCGCCGCAGGTGGCTGCACGCGGCGATCAGCATTTGAAGGTCTCCAAGGCCGATGCCGGTGAGGGGATGCGCTCGCGCGTCGTCGAACTGAGCAAGGACGAGACGCTGGAAGAACTGGCCCGCATGTTGTCGGGCGCCGAAATCACCCCCGAAGCCCGCGCCGCCGCTATGGCGTTGGTGAAGGGGTAAAGGCATAGCCTCCCCCCTGATCTCAGGGGAGGGATAAAGACAAGACATGACCACACACGCACCCGATACGGCGCAGGCGCGCCACGCACAGCTTTCTGCCGAGATCAAGCGCCACCGCGATCTCTACTATAATCAGGAAGCGCCCGAACTGAGCGATGCCGAATACGACGCGCTGGAGCAGGAACTGCGCGCGCTGGAGGCGCAGTATCCGGACCTGCATACGGTCGATAGTCCGACCGAACAGGTGGGGGCCGAGATTTCGAGCAAATTCGCCCCGGTTCAGCACGGCGTGCCCATGCTGTCGCTCGACAACGCCTTTGCGCCGGAAGACGTGGCCGATTTTGAAAAGAGCATCCGTCGCTTCCTGCGCCTGCCGCCGGAAGAGCCGCTGGCCTTCGCGGCGGAGCCCAAGATCGACGGCCTGTCCTGTTCGCTCCTCTATGTGAACGGCAAGCTGGTGCGGGCGGCGACGCGCGGCGACGGGCGCACAGGCGAAGACATCACTGAAAACGTCCGCACCATCAAGGACGTACCGCATGTGCTGAGCGGCGCGGGCCATCCCGAACGCATCGAAATCCGTGGCGAGGTCTATTATCCGCTGGCCGAGTTCGCCGCCATGAACGCCAAGGCCGCCGAAGAGGGCGGTAAGGTCTTTGCCAATCCGCGCAATGCGGCGTCCGGCGCGCTGCGGCAACTGGATGCCACCATCACCGCCTCGCGGCCCCTGCGTTTCTTCGCCTACACCTGGGGGGAGGTCAGCGATCCGGGCTTTGTCAGTACGCAGACCGAGGCGCTGGCCAAGTTCCGCGAGTGGGGGTTTCAGGTCAATCCGCGCTCGGCCACGACCGAAAACAGCGATGGCTTGCTGGAGATTTATGAGGCGATTCAGCGCGACCGGTCGGGCCTCGGTTACGACATCGACGGGGTGGTCTATAAGGTCGATCGGCTGGACTACCAGCGCCGGCTGGGCTTCGTCTCGCGCTCGCCGCGCTGGGCCATTGCGCACAAGTTTCCGGCAGAACAGGCCCTGACCCATCTGAAGGCCATCGACATTCAGGTCGGACGCATCGGCACCCTGACCCCCGTCGCGCGGCTGGAGCCGGTCAATGTCGGCGGCGTCGTGGTGTCGAACGTGACGCTGCATAATGCCGATGAGATCGCGCGCAAGGATATCCGTATCGGCGATCTGGTCCGTGTGCAGCGCGCGGGCGATGTCATCCCGCAGATCGTCGGCGTCGAGCTGTCTGAGCGTCCGGACGGGACCGAACCCTATGCGTTTCCGACCGTCTGCCCCTGTCCGCTGAAGACCGCCGTGGTGCGCGAACTGAACCTCAAGGGCGAGGAGGGGGTGGCGCGCCGCTGCACCGGCGAACACGCCTGCCCGCATCAGCGCGTCGAATATCTGAAATACGTCGTCAGCCGTAAGGTGCTCGATATCGAGGGTTTGGGCGAAAAGCAGCTTCAGAAGTTCAGCGAAGAAGGGCTGATCCGCGAACCGGCGGATATTTTCACGCTGGAGGCGCGGGACAAGACGTCTCTGACGCCGCTGCGTAACCGCGAAGGCATGGGCGAGACCTCAGCGCGCAACCTGTTCAAGGCTATCGAAGACCGCCGCCAGTTGCCACTCGACCGCTTTATTGCCGCTCTGGGGGTCAAGGGGGTGGGGGAAACCACCGCGCGTCTGCTGGCGCGGGCCTACCATTCGGAAAGCGCCTTCCGCGACGCCATGATGGCGCTGGCGGCGGGGGATGAAGAGGTGAAGGCGGCGCTCGATAATATGGATCAGGTCGGGCCGTCTCTGGTGGCCGCGCTGATCGAGTTCTTCTCGAACGACCACAATGTCGGCATCTATCAGCGCTTTGTGGCGCAGCTCAGCGTACAGGATGCCGAGGCCGTGGCCGGGGATTCGGCGGTGTCGGGCAAGACGGTGGTGTTTACCGGCACGCTGGAAAAGATGACGCGCGACGAAGCCAAGGCGCAGGCCGAACGGCTGGGGGCCAAGGTGGCGGGTTCGGTTTCGGCCAAGACCCACATTGTGGTGGCCGGACCGGGCGCGGGTTCAAAGCTCAAAAAAGTGGCTGAACTGGGCGTTCAGGTGATGACCGAGGACGAATGGCTGGCCTTTATCGGGTTGGTATAAGGTCAATCCATCGCGGTGGCGAAATAGGCCTGTTCCTGCGCCGTCAGTTGCGGTTCGGGGAACAGGGTGCGGTCGGCCAGCGATACCATCCCGAACAGGGCGATCAGACCGGCCACAAAGCCCGTCCCGATCAGGAAATGCCTGCGGGCGGCCTTGCGCGCTTCGGCTTCGGGCGACAGGGCGCGTGCCGGGCTATGCGAAACGGTGAACTGACCGAAGGTGTCGGTGGCGGGTTGAAAAACGGTGCTGGCAGGCATGGTGTCCCTCCGCAGACTGATGATTACGGGGACACTTTATGCCCTGCCGGATAAGGGCGCAGGTCGTTCTGATTTTGCCGGATATAAAGCCTTTATAAGGGCGCGCAGACGGTTTTAAGCCAGTCTGCCACCTCCGGATTTACGCGCGGCGACAGCAGGCGCAGCACCTCCGCATGGTAATCGTCCATATAGCGACGCTCGGCCTCGCTGAGCAGCGACACCTCAATCAGGCTGCGATCAATCGGTGCCCAGGTCAGGTTCTTGAAGCCCAGCATCGGGCGTTCACCGCCCGTAATGGGGGCCGCTTCGGTGACGTATTGCAGGTTCTCGATACGGATGCCGAAGTCACCGGCCTTATAGAAGCCCGGCTCGTTGGAAACGATCATGCCGGGTTGCAGGGCATAGGCATTGAGCGCCTTGGCGATGCGCTGCGGGCCTTCGTGCACCCCCAGATAAACGCCGACACCGTGGCCCGTGCCGTGGTCGTAGTCGAACCCGGCGTTCCACAGGAACTGCCGCGCCAGCACGTCGAGATGCGTGCCGGTCGTGCCCGCCGGGAAGCGGATGGTGGCCAGTGCAATGTGCCCCTTAAGCACCAGGGTGAACATGCGTTTGTGTTCGGCGCTCGGCGTGCCGATGGCCATGGTGC
>NZ_JAIWNX010000071.1 GCF_020217185.1 Asticcacaulis sp. | reverse complement strand
GGGTGACATCGGTGGTGCCATCGACGTACTGACCACCGGAATCGACCAGCAGCAGATTGCCCGGCGTGATGCGGATATTGCTCTGTTCGGTGACGCGGTAATGCGGCAGGGCCCCGTGCGGGCCGAAGCCGGAAATGGTGTCGAAGCTGAGGTCTTTCACCAAACCGGACGCGATGCGTAAGCCCTCAAGCTTTTGCGCCACTTCGATTTCGGACGGCAGGGTGGTCTGCGCCTCGGTGGCCACCCAGTAGAGGAATTCGCTAAGGATGGCCCCGTCGCGGATATGGGCTTCGGTGGTCCCGGCGATTTCTGCGGCGTTTTTGCAGGCGCGCGGGACAAGGCAGGGGTCGTCGCCCGGAACAGCGGTGGCCCCGGCCCCTTCGATGGCCTGCACCCACCAAGCCGAAGACCAGTTGGGATCGACCAGCACGCCCTGACCGGACAGGGCCGTCAGCGCCGCCGGGATGTCTCCGGGTGTTTTCAGTGCCACCTCATTGCCCAGCCATTCGCCAAGGCCGTCCGTGACCTTGGCCGGTTCGAGGAACAGTTCCGCCGTGCCGTCGGCCTTGAGCAGGGCCTGCGCCAGCGGCAGGGGCGAACGGATGACGTCGCCGCCGCGCACATTGAACAGCCACGCAATAGACGACGGTGCGGTGATCAGAGCGGCGGCCACGCCCTTCTGACGCAGGCTTTCGGCCAGCTTGGCGCGCTTGTCACCCGACGCGACACCGGCAAATTGCAGCGGTTGCGGCACCACCGGCGTCATCGGCTGAGCCGGGCGCGCCGCCCCCCAGGCGAGGTCGATGGGGTTTTCATCCACGGCTTTCAGCGTGACGCCGACGCGGGTGGCCACCAGTTGCAGCGCCTTCAGCGCCGCCGGGCTGTGCAGACGCGGATCATAGCCGACGACGCGACCGCGCGGCTGAGACGCGATCTGTTCGGCGATGGCGGTGGCGGTGAAATCAACGACCTCGAACACCGAAGGATCGGTCTGTTCGCGCGACTGCAGGGTGTAGCGACCGTCGGCAAACAGGATGGCTTGCTCTTTGAGGATCAGGGCCGCGCCCGCCGAACCGGTAAAGCCCGATACCCAGGCCAGACGCTCATTGGCGTCGGGCAGATATTCGTTCTGGTGCTCGTCTTCGTGCGGGACGATAAAGCCGTCGATACCGAGACCGGCAAACTGCGCCCGCAGGGCGGCGACATGGGTTACACCCTGCGACGGATGAGTCGTGACGCTGTAGGTCTGAAAGGCGTGGGCGGTATCGGCGGTCATGGTGGGGGCCTCGGTCGATGGAGGCCCCCTATATAGACCGTCAGGATTTGGTTTCAAATCCTATCATCGGTCTCAATATTTGGCGCGTACGCCCAGCCACAGGCGGCGACCGACCGAGCCATAGTTGGCGGCGGTTTCATAGTCTTCGTCCGTGGCGTTTTCGATGCGCCCGAAGAGCGCCACCGTGTCGTTCAGCGCATAGCTGGCGCGCAGGTCGAGCAGGGTGTAGGCGTCCAGTCGCCGGGTATTGTAGATGTTCTCGAACGACTTGCCCGCATAGCGGACGGAGGCCCCCAGTTCGAGCGCCTCCGTCGCCTGCCATTCGACGCTGGCATTGGCCAGATGACGCGGCGCACGGCCCAGATCGTTGCGGAAGGTAGAGCTCGAACGGGCGTCGTCGCGGGCGATGATGTGGCTGTAATTGCCCGACAGGCGCACGTTCGGTGTCAGTTTCGTCTCACCTTCCAGCTCGATGCCATAGGCCTTGGTGCGGGTGATATTGCCATAGCGGAAGGACGACATGTCATAGTCGATCTGATTGTCGGTCTTACGCCCGAACAGCGAGACACCGATGCGGCTGTCGTTCGTGCCATAATAATCGACGCCGACATCGAGATTGGTTGCTTCTTCAGGCTTGAGCTTCAGATTGCCGGACCAGCCGTCATAGAGCTGATACAGGCTGGGGGCCTTGAAGCCCTGACCCAGGCTGCTGCGCAGTACCACAGACGGCGACAGGGCATAGGCCACGGCGACCTGAGCGATGGTGTTGCCGCCAAAGACCGAATGATCGTCATAGCGCAGGCTGGCGTTCACCGTCAGGGCGGGCGTCACGTCCTGACGCAGTTGCGCGAACAGGCCGTTAAGGGTGACGCGCTTGTTGAGGCCGGAGGCAATAGCTTGCGAGCGCTCGCTCGACGCACCGAAGACCAGTTTGGACGTCTCCGACAGGGCCAGAGCCCCGGTGTAGTCAAAGCTGGTCTGACGGCCTTCGAACGGATAGGCGGTGGCGTTGGCGAGGTCAGAGGTCGAGCGCTTCGTCGTGCTGTAGCTCAGGGTGAAGGTCTGCTTCAGCGCGCCGTCAAAGGCCTGCGTGTAGTAGCCGAGGCTGGCCAGATTTTCGTTTTGAAAACCGGTGTCGCGGGTGTCGGCCAGTTGGAACGCTTTGTTATAACCGTCGAAATCGTAGTCGCTTTCGGTGCGGGCCAGACGGGCGCGCAGGCCCGACGTGTCGCTCAGGGCGTAGTGGACGTAGGCGTTGAGGTGCTTTTGCGTAAAGCCGTCCTTTTCCGCCCCGCCGCGCAGCGATGACACGCCGTCGTCGTCGATATAGGCCGCCGCCAGACGCCAGCTCAATTGACCGGTCTTGCCGCCCATACCCGCCTTGCCCACGACGTATTCATCAAGGCCTTCGACCGACATCTGCGCCTCAAACGGGCGCTTGGGCGTGCGGGTCGTCACCGCCACCACGCCGCCGATGGCCTGTGAGCCCCACAGGGTCGAAAGGGGCCCGCGCAGGATTTCGACGCGCTCGACATCATTCAGCGCCAGCAGGCCGAGGTTCAGCCCGCCGCCGATCATCGACGGGTCGCCCAGCTTCACGCCATCGACGATAAACAGGCTGCGGTCGCTTTCGGCCCCACGAAAGCGTGCCGTGCCGGCCTGACCGGGACCGCCGGTCTGGGCGATGGAAACCGACGGCGTACGGGCGATCAGGTCTTTCAGATAGACCGACTGACTGCGCTCTATGGCGGCGGCGTCAAACGTGGTGACGCTCTGCCCCACCTTGGACAGGGCCACCGGTTCACGGGTGAGGGTGACGATCACCTCCTGCGGGGCGTCATCGGCCAGCGCAGGCGAGGTGAGGAGGGCGGCAAACGCAACGCCGCAAAGGAGAGTTTTCAAGGTCTTATGCCTATTCACAACAGGACGAGCGCCCCGGACGGACCGGCGCGCACCACGAATCGTCTCTGAGGAAGGCCTCCGGTTAAAAAGGCTTATCCGCTCTTGTGGCACACCCCGACCACGCGAAGGACGATAGCAGGGGCAGGTCTCCTGGCTCACGTCTGATCCCAACGGCCGAAGATGCTTAGTGCATCCGGCCGTTGAAAGCTCGCGAATGTCTCATCTGCATCAATGGCATGAGGCATTCGCGAACGGCATACCAGGTGTCATTTCAATGACCCTTGGTATAGGCGTGCTCCGCCGCCTTCCCGGTTTGGAAACAACCAGTGGCGTATGGCGGAACACTCGACGCTTACAGTTGCGGGGACAGCGCAGGCCTTACACCTGCTTCCCTTTTAAGCCGCATCTCTGCGGCACCGTCTGCACAGGAGCGGGCGTAGGGGAGCAGGGGGAGAAGGTCAAGCGCGGTGCGCGTGTATAAAGGCAAGTGTGGCGCTTAGGACGCGGTTTGACAGGCTGCGCTCCGCCAAAGGCAACCTACCGTTTTTGTGGTATCGACCCGCCCTGCTACTGTCATAGTGTTGCGGGCTTATGGCGCAGGGGAGTGGCACAGATGCTGGGTTTGGCGGTGGCAGCGGTCGTTATAACGGGCTTAGGCGACCGGCCGGAGATTCTGACAGGCAAATACGGACAGCCCGCATATAAGGCCAAGCTGGAGCAATATCTGAACCTTGATGGCATCACGGTACGGCGGGAGTGGGTCTTCGGCAACTGTTCTGAAGTCACCTATATTTCGGACGGCTTTGAGCCGTTTGAATTGCCTAATAACCGGTCATCTATAGATTTTTTTACTAACGAAGCCATGTCTGGCGCGGGAGAAGACATACTTATCGCGGTCAAGGAAAAGGTTGTGGTGAGAGGTTGCGGGAAAACCTATCGCCATAATTTTCTTGCGTGGCACGATCGCCGCAATACGCTGCCCAATATGGATTTCCTGAGAGACGGCGAAACCATTGCCTCGATTGACGCACAGTTCAAGGCTTCAAGCCTGGCTTTTGACGCCATGCAGGCGATGCGTAGGGCGAATGGACCTGACAATTGTCAGCAACTCCCAGGCCTCTACGACACGCGGATCGAAAGTCGTCCGGAAACAGGGGGTTGGAGCGAAATCTGGTCAATGGCCCTTTGCGACGTCAAACACGATTTTCGGATGACGTTCACCCCTGCCAACGGCACGGTCACGGTGAAAAGTGAACTGATCAGGTAGATTTTGCGGAACAGTTTGTGGGGTTCCTCTTCACCCGGTCTTTCGCACCCCCTCTAAGGTGATAGCGCTAAAACGCATACACCTTGGACGGGCGCAGATAGACCGTGTCGTTCAGGCGCAGGTCAGACGCTTCGGAGTCGTGGGCGTGCTGGGTTTCAAACACCTGCCCCGTTGGGCTTTGCAGTTCCAGACGCAGATTGGCCCCGGCGGGCAGGAGGGACAGCACCTTGGCTTCAAAGCCCGGTCCCTCGTGGTGCAGGTGCGTATCGAAGGGGCGGAAACGCACGGTCTGTGCGCCGTTGAGCGCCTTGGGGCTGACGACCGGGGCGCTGAAGCCGCCGAAATCGGCGATGCCGTCCGACAGGTTGGCCGGCACCTGATTGGACGTCCCCAGAAAATCGAAGACAAAGGCCGATTGCGGATGGCGATAAAGCTCCAGCGGCTTGCCGATCTGTTCGATCTGGCCGTCCTTCAGCACCACCACGCGGTCGGCGAGGTCGAGCGCCTCTTCCTGATCGTGGGTGACGAAGAGGGTGGTGACGCCGGTTTCATCGTGGATGCGGCGCAGCCAGCGGCGCAGATCCTTACGGACCAGCGCATCGAGCGCGCCGAACGGCTCATCGAGCAGCAGGATGCGCGGATTGATCGCCAGAGCCCGCGCCAGTGCCACACGCTGCCGCTGACCGCCTGAAAGTTGGCTGGGGTAGCGCTTGCCGAGGTCTTCGAGCTGGATGAGTTTCAAAAGGCGCTGCACCGTGGCCTGAATTTCGGCCTTTGACGGGCGGTCTTTTGAGGGGCGCACATTGAGGCCAAAGGCGATGTTCTGGGCCACGGTCATGTGGCGGAACAGGGCGTAGGACTGAAACACCATGCCGACGCGGCGGTCGCGGGCCGACAGCGTCAGATAGTCGAGGCCGTCGAAGTCGATACGGCCCGTGTCCGGACGGTCGAGCCCGGCCAGCAGGCGCAAAAGCGTCGTCTTGCCCGAACCTGATGGTCCCAGCAGGGCCAGAAACTCCCCCGGCTGGGCTTCGAACGACACGTCATTGAGCGCGGCGAAGTCGCTGAAGCGTTTGGTGATGTTTTGGACGACTAAGGACATATAAAGCTCAATCAGTGGCGGCGGTTGGCGGCCAGCTCGTCACCGAAGCGCCATTCCAGCAGGGTTTTCAGGACCAGCGTCACAAGCGCCAGACCGGCCAGCAGCGTCGCGGCCCCGAAGGCCCCCACACTGTCATATTCGTTGTAAAGCACTTCGATGTGCAGGGGCAGGGTGTTGGTCAGGCCGCGAATATGGCCCGACACCACCGACACGGCGCCGAATTCACCCATGGCCCGTGCCGTACACAGAAGCACGCCATAGGTCAGGGCCCATTTGATATTGGGCAGGGTCACGCGAAAGAAGACATCCCAGCCCGAAGCCCCCAGTGTCACCGCAGCGATTTCTTCGTCCGTACCCTGATCCTGCATCAGCGGGATCAGTTCGCGCGCCACGAAGGGCAGGGTGACCAGCACGGTGGCAATGACGAGGCCCGGCAGGGCGTAGATGATTTTGATATTGCTGGCCTCAAGCACGCTGGCGAACCAGCCGTGCGCCCCGAACAACAGCACCCACACCATGCCCGAAATGACCGGCGAGATGGTGAAGGGCAGGTCGAGCACCGACAACAGCAGGCCCTTGCCCGCAAAATCAAAGCGCGTCACGCACCACGCCGCCGCTATGCCGAAGACGGCATTGAGCGGCACGGCGATGGCGGCGACCGTCAGGGTCAGACGGATGGCGCTCAGGGCGTCGGGTTGCACGATCGCCGACAGGTAGGGCTGAACGCCCTGTTTGAAGGCTTCGGCCAGCACATTGACCAAGGGCAGGACGATAACCAGCGCCATCCACACGGCGGCCAGCGCCATCAGCAGGAAGGCGGCGGGGGTCTTGGGTCTTTCGGGGGCGCGGGCTCTCATGGTCAGGCGCGTCCCCGGCGCGACAGCAGCAGTTGCAGGGCATTGACCAGCAGCAGGCTAAGGAAGGCGAGGCTCAGCATGGCCACCGCAATGGCGGCCGCTCCGGCATAGTCGAACTCTTCCAGCTTGATAACGATCAGCAGCGGCGTGATTTCCGACACAAAGGGCATGTTGCCGGCGATAAAGATGACCGAACCATATTCCCCAACCGCGCGCGCAAAGGCCAGCGAGAAGCCGGTCAGAAGGGCCGGCGCCAGCGATGGCACGATGACGCGCAGGGTGGTTTGTAGCGGCGTGGCCCCCAGAGTGGCGGCGGCCTCTTCGACCTCGGCATCGAACTCGGCCAGAACAGGCTGCACCGAGCGCACGATGAAGGGCAGGCCGACAAAGACCAGCGCTACGAAGATACCGAGCGGCGTATAGGCGATCCTGAGACCTAAGGGCGCGAACAGGCTGCCGACCCACCCATTGGCGGCGTACATCGAACAGAGCGACACGCCGGCTACGGCGGTGGGCAGGGCAAACGGCAGATCGACCAGTGCATCGACCAGTCCCTTGCCCGGAAACTCATAGCGCGTCAAAACCCAGGCCACGATCAGTCCGGCAAACAGATTGACCAGTGCCGCCAGAAGCGAGGTGGTGAAGGTCAGGCGCAAGCTGGCCAGCACGCGCGGATCACTGATGGTTTGCCACACGCCGTCCAGCCCGTGTTCCCACGGACGCGCCAGAAGGGCGGCGAGCGGCAGGACGACGATCAGCGACAGATAGGTCAGGGTGATGCCCAGCGACAGGCCAAAGCCCGGCAGGACGCGCGCCTTGTGCGTCGCCTTGGGCGGCTTGTAGCCTTCTGTGGCCAGCGGAACAGCGCCCGGCGTAGGGGTGGCGTTGACGGTCATGAAGGCCTTGGGCTTACTTGTTCAGCTTGACTTGCAGCGCATCGAAGGCCGCGCCTGCCGCAAAGAAATCGGCATGGGCCTTTTTCCAGCCGCCGAAGTCGCTGTCCACTGACAACAGGCGCAGTTGCGGGAACGTCTGCGTGAACTGCGCGGCGACGGCTTCGCTGACCGGGCGGTAGAAGTTTTCGGCGACCAGCTTTTGTGCGTCGTCGTCGAACAGGCCCTTCACATAGGCTTCGGCCAGTGCGCGCGTGCCCTTCTTATCGACATTCTTGTCCACCACGGCGACCGGCGGCTCGGCGCGGATCGACAGGGACGGATAGACGATCTCGAAATCCTTGGCTCCGCTGTCCTTCAGCGCCAGCAGAGCCTCGTTTTCCCAGGCCAGCAGGACATCGCCCTGCCCGCGCTGCACGAAGGTGGTGGTGGAGCCGCGCGCCCCGGTGTCGAGCACCGGCACATTGCGATACAGCGCTTCGATATAGGCGGCCGGGTCCTGACCATGGGTTTTGGCCCAGCCGTAGGCGGCCAGATAGTTCCAGCGCGCCCCGCCCGAGGTCTTGGGGTTGGGGGTAATGACGCCGATACCGGGCTTAATTAAATCGCCCCAGTCCTTGATGCCCTTGGGGTTGCCCTTGCGCACCAGAAACACGATGGTCGAATAATAGGGGGTCGAATTGTGCGGCAGGCGCTTGGCCCAATCGGCGCTGATCAGGCCCTTTTCGGCAATGGCGTCGATGTCGTGGGCCAGCGCCAGAGAGACGATATCGGCATCGAGCCCTTCGATGACCGCGGTCGTCTGCTTGCCGGAACCGCCGTGGCTCTGATTGACCGTCACCGGCGTCTTCACCTTGGCGGCGAACAGCTTGTTATAGGCGACATAAAGCTCACGCGTCGGGTCGTAGGAGACGTTGAGCAGGGTCTTGGCCGACGCCTCACCGCTCTGACCGCAGGCCGCCAGAGACAGGGCCGAACCCGTAAGGCCAGCCGCCGCCGCGCCTTTGAGCAGCCAGCGGCGGGAAAAAGCAACAGATCGGGTCATGGTCGGTCTCCTGTACGGAAAAGGCCGGTTACGAATGCAATTTGGTAGGAATTTTGCGCGCGTCTTTTGATAACGCCACAGCCTACCCCATGACGCAGCATATGCCAAATCCATGACAATTGGTCAGGCGACGATTTTTACCGGGTCGGATTAGTCGTTCTAATCTGCGATCTGGTCAATCTTCACTTGCGCCTGACGCCATTCGGCGGCAGAGCAGTCATCGTATACGAAAGGCCCATCATATGCGTGAAACCACCCGCGTCATCTCTCCGGTTCTGGATAAGCCCCGCAGCCGCCGCGCCGTCAATACCGGCGTCGAGCGCGGCTCGACCGTGCTGATGGAAAGCGCGGAGGTGCTGTATCGCGATGATATCAAGCCGACCTATGGCACCGAAGGCCTTTCGACCCAGCGCGAACTGTGTCGCCTGCTGGCCGAACTGGAGGGAGCCGAAGAGGCTTTTATACTGCCCAGCGGTCTGGCGGCGCAGACCCTGCCCATCTTTGCGGTGCTGAAGGCCGGCGATCATGTGCTGGCGGTCAATTCGGCCTATCGCCCCGTGCGGCGCTTCCTCGATTCGCAACTGGCCCGCTTTGGCGTCGATGTCACCTGGTATGCACCCTCAGCCACGCCGGAAGAAGTGATGGCGCTGGCCACCGAAAAGACGAAGCTGATCTATCTCGAAAGCCCCGGCTCGCTGACTTTTGAAATTCAGGATATCCCGGCCATTGCGCAGGCCGCCAAGGCGCGTGGCATCCTGACCTTCTGCGACAATACCTATGGGGCGGGTGTGCTGTTCAAGCCGCTGGCGCACGGGGTCGATATGTCCATGCAGGCCCTGACCAAATATGTCGGCGGCCATTCCGACGTGCTGATCGGGTCGGTGGCGGTCAATGATCCGGCGCTGGCCAAGGCGATTTACGATGCCATCAAGGCGTGGGGCTTCTTCACCTCGGCCGACGAATCCTATCTGGCCCTGCGCGGTCTGCGCACCCTGCACCTGCGCCTCAAACAGTCGGGGGAGGCGGGACTGAAGGTGGCGCAATGGCTTACCACCCGCCCCGAAGTGATCCGCGTGGTCCATCCGTGGCTGGACAGCCATCCGGGCAGCGACGTCTTCCGCCGGGATTTCAGCGCACCCAATGGTCTGTTCCTCGTGGTGCTCAAAGGCGACGGCGAACCGGCCTCGCAGCGCTTTCTGAATGCGCTTAAACTGTTCGGGTTGGGTTTTTCGTGGGGCGGCTATGAGAGTCTGGCTGTCAATTGTGAACCGCAATTTATCGGCCGTCACAAACTGACGCCCGAAGACCACGCGCCGCTGGAAGGCAGCTATGTGCGCCTCTATGTCGGTCTCGAAGACCCTGATGACCTGATCGCCGATATTGAACAGGCTTTGGCGGTGTTATAGATTTTGTTTTTGCTTTGTTCCGGTCTTTGCGCTATGTCAGGAGTGGACTGACGCAGGGGAAGGGATATGTCGCGCGCCGCCCGGCTTTTGAATTTGCTACAGATTTTGCGCCGGCACCGTTATCCGGTAACCGGTGACTGTCTTGCGCAGGAGTTGAACGTCTCATTGCGCACCCTTTATCGGGACGTCGATGCCCTACGCGCTCAGGGGGCCGATATCGAAGCCGAGGCCGGGGTGGGCTTTCTGCTGCGG
>NZ_JAIWNX010000070.1 GCF_020217185.1 Asticcacaulis sp. | reverse complement strand
CCCGGTTTCATGCTGCCGCCGCTGATGCTGTCGCACGATGAGATCGAGGCCATTGCGCTGGGGGTCAAATGGGTGGCCGGGCGCACCGACAAGGCCATTTCGGCGGCGGCGGTCAATGCGCTGGCCAAGATCAATGCCGTCCTGCCCGACGATATGCGCGACAGCCTGCAAACGACCGGCCTGATGGTGCCGCCGCCGTGGAAGGACGCCGAGGTGACGGAGTTTGAAGACCGTTACCTTAAAATGATCCGGCAGGCACTGAAGTCCGAGCGCAAGCTGATCATGGACTATAGCGACGTGAAGGAAGCGACGACGGCGCGTGTCGTCTGGCCCGTGGCGCTGGGCTTTTATGAGCGGGCGCGGTTGCTGGTCGGCTGGTGCGAATTGCGGCAGGATTTCCGGCATTTCCGCTCTGACCGTATTCTTAATCTGAGCGTTGCGGATGAGCGCTATCCGACGCGGCGCACGACGCTGCTCAGACAATGGCGCGAACAGGAAGACGCCATGTACCGGGCCTATGAGGCGCGTCAGGCCGAGACGGCATAAAAAACCGGAAGCGAGGGGGCGCTTCCGGCGGAGTTTCGGAGGGGGAGAGAGAAGGGGCGGGTCGCATCTCTCATCAGAGAGATACGAGAGACGCGACCCTTTCGGTCGGGGACCAAGGGCACCGATATGCGCCGACCGAAGCGGCATTCAGTGCCACACAACGTTTACTCGGCGGCTTCCAGTGCCTGCGGCGTGTTGCCGGAGGTCTTGATGGCAATCTGCTTCGGTTTCTTGGCTTCCGGGATTTCGACCACCAGATTGAGGGTCAGCAGCCCGTTGGCCAGTTCGGCTTCGGTGACGCGGATATGATCGGCAAGCTGGAAGCGACGCTCAAAGCTGCGTTCGGCCAGACCGCGATGCAGGAAGGTGCGTGACCCGTCTTCGGCGTCCTTCTTGCCCGTAACGGTCAGGACGTTTTCCTTGACCTCGATATTCAGTTGATCAGGGCGGAAGCCAGCGACGGCGATTTCGATGCGGTAGGCGTCGCCATCCCCATCGGTGCCGGTGGCTATGCGTTCGATATTGTACGGCGGCCAGCCCGGCGCGGTATCGGTGCGTGCGGCGGAATCGAGAAGGCTGACCAGACGGTCAAAGCCAACGGCGCTGCGGTACAGGGGGGAAAAGTCGATTTGAGTACGCATGAAAGTCTCCTTATCCAAAGCGAGATCGACAGCGGCGTAGAGCTGTCTTCGGTTGTCGGTTGGAACGCTTGCGCATCCCCGAAACGGGCGATGAAGCGGTCCAGAAAGACCCGGTGTAGGCGTCTTACGTCTATGGATTTGGGGAGGGTTTAGACGGCTTCAAGAGGGCACCCCAAATTTTGTAAACAAAAAAAGCGCAGGCGTGGGGCCTGCGCTTTTCGATGGTCGTCCCCCGCACGCGGGGGAGGTATGATCTCGATTAAGCCAGATAATATTTCGCCATGCTCGACAAAGGCTTGGCCTTGATCTTCGAGGCGTTGCCTGCCGTGCCGAACTGCACAAAGCGGTCATAGCAGACCTGCTGCATCGCCTCTTTAGCGGGTTTCAGGTACGAACGGGGATCGAAACCCGCCGGGTTTTCGATAAAGTATTTGCGGATCGTGCCGGTGATGGCCATGCGGCAATCGGTGTCGATATTGATCTTGCGCACGCCGATCTTGATGGCCTTTTGCAGTTCTTCGACCGGCACGCCGTAGGTTTGCGGCATTTCCCCGCCATAGGCGTTGATCAGGTCCTGAAGCTCCTGCGGCACCGAGGACGAGCCGTGCATGACGAGGTGGGTGTTGGGCAGGCGCTTATGGATTTCGGCGATGACGTGCATGGCCAGCACTTCACCGTCGGGCTTGCGCGAGAACTTGTAGGCGCCGTGCGAGGTGCCCATCGCAATGGCCAGCGCATCGACATTGGTTTTGGCCACAAAATCAACGGCCTGATCCGGGTCGGTCAGCAGTTGTGAATGGTCGAGCACGCCTTCGGCCCCGTGGCCGTCTTCGGCTTCGCCCATGCCGGTTTCCAGCGAACCCAGCACGCCCAGTTCGCCTTCGACCGACACGCCGCAGGCGTGGGCGAAATCGACGACGGTCCTGGTCACATTGACATTGTACTCAAAGTCGGCGGGCGTCTTGGCGTCGGCCATCAGCGAGCCGTCCATCATCACCGAGGTAAAGCCGTTCTGAATGGCCGTGGCGCAGGTCGCTGGCGAATTGCCGTGGTCCTGATGCATGACGATCGGCAGTTCCGGATAGATTTCGACCAGAGCGTCGATCATCTTGGTCAGCATGATGTCGTGCGCATAATTGCGCGCGCCGCGCGACGCCTGAATAATGACCGGACTTTCGGCCTTGCGGGCGGCGTCCATGACGGCCAGCCCCTGTTCCATATTGTTGATATTAAAGGCCGGTACGCCGTAATCGTTCTCGGCCGCGTGGTCGAGAAGCTGGCGCAGACTGATACGAGCCATGATAAATTTCCCTCTTTCATATGCTCAGTGAGGACCCTGCGGACTGGCCGGTTTCCGGTCTCAGGCCGCAAGGTCTGAAAATCATTCAAATATTAGTCCTTCTGGTTCCCTGACACCAGAGCGATAGCCTTTTCATTTAACCGAGTGCGGAGACGCCCGGCAAGTCCTTGCCTTCCATCCATTCGAGGAAGGCACCGCCCGCCGTGGACACAAAGGTCATGTCCTGCACCACACCGGCGTGGTTCAGCGCGGCAACCGTATCGCCGCCACCGGCCACAGCAACCAGCTTACCCGATTGCGTTTGTTCTGCCGCGAATTTCGCCGCTTCGACGGTTGCGGCGTCAAACGGTGGCAGTTCGAACACACCCAGAGGCCCGTTCCAGATCAGGGTCTTGGAGTTGGCGATGACGTCTTTCAGCTGCGCCACCGTTTTGGGGCCCGCGTCAAAAATCTTGTCGTCTGGGCTCAGCTCCGCCCCCAGATCAAGCGTGCGATTAGCCGCGTGCGCCTTGAAGTCCTGCGCCACCACGACATCGAGCGGCAGCAGGATGCGGCAGCCTTTGGCTTCAGCCTCTTTCAGGATTTCGAGGGCCGTGTCCTTAAGGTCTTTTTCGCAGAGGGAACCGCCGACTTCGTGTCCCTGGGCATAGAGGAAGGTGTTGGCCATGCCCCCGCCGATGGCCAGCGCATCGAGCTTACCCACCAGATTTTTCAGCAGGTCGAGCTTGGTGGAGACTTTGGAACCGCCGACAATACCGATGGTCGGGCGCACGGGTGTGCCCAGCGCGGCGTTCAGCGCATCCAGTTCGCGGCGCATCGACTCGCCGGCATAGGCGGGCAAAAGTTTCGCCACGCCTTCGGTCGAGGCATGGGCGCGGTGGGCGGCGGAGAAGGCGTCATTGACGTAGATATCGCCGAGCGCGGCCAGTTGCGCGGCAAAGTCGGGATCGTTCTTTTCTTCGCCTGCGTGGAAGCGCACGTTTTCCAGCAGGGCCACGCCCCCGGCGGGCAACAGTTTCAGCACATCGGCGGCGTCCGCACCCACGCAGTCTTCGGCAAAGGCGACGGTGGTCCCCAGCAGCGCCGACAGGGCCGGAGCGACGAACCGCAGCGACATTTCCGGCACGACCTTGCCCTTCGGGCGGTCGAAGTGTGCCAGCAGGGCGACTTTCGCGCCTGATTTTTGCAGCTTTTCGATGGTCGGTAAGGCCACCTTCAGGCGCGTGTCATCGGTGATGCGACCGTCTTCGACCGGCACGTTGAAATCGACGCGCACCAGCGCGGTCTTGCCGTGAAGGTCGGATACATCATCAAGGGTTTTGAAGGTCATGGGGCCTCGCTTAAGGGTCAGAAGCTGTAAATGGAGCCGATAATGCCTGATAAGAACACCCATCCAACAATGCTGCCGATCAGCATGGACACCAGCAGGAACAGGTAGGCTAAAGGCCGGTTGGAGATGATTAAGTTTCCGTTCTTAATTATTTCAGCGTTAGGATCGAGAAAGAATTTTTGAAAAAGAATTAGATATATCAATGGGATTGCCGCAAAAACAATAAATACGACGGCGAGAGGCGTAAAGAGTATCAAACATATCAGTGAAGCGAAAAACGGAGTGCCGGATAGAAAGCCACCTGCAGCCACCACAGGAACTTGGTGTTCACCTCCTGCTGATGGCGCTTTAGACGTGATTTTTCCGGTTCCACGAAGGCTGTGCCTTTATTGGAGAAACCCCGCCGGATCACTCCGGCGGGGCTTGGCCTATTACAGGAACTTGCCCAGCGCGACGGCGGTGTCCGACATGCGGGTCGAGAAGCCCCACTCATTGTCGTACCAGGTCAGGATGCGCACGAACTGACCGTCGATGACCTGCGTCTGCTTGAGCGCAAAGGTCGAAGAGGCCGGATTGTGGTTGAAGTCCGAAGACACCAGCGGCTCATCGGTATAGGCGAGGATGCCCTTCATCGGGCCGTCGGCGGCGGCGATGATGGCGGCATTGACCTCTTCGACCGTGACCGGGCGCGACGGCACGATCTTCAGGTCCACCACCGAGACGTTCGGGGTCGGCACGCGGATCGACGAACCGTCCAGCTTGCCCTTCAGGTGCGGCAGGACGAGGCCCACGGCCTTGGCAGCACCGGTCGAGGTCGGGATCATGCTGAGCGCCGCGGCGCGGGCGCGATACAGGTCCTTGTGCATGGTGTCGAGCGTCGGCTGATCACCCGTATAGGAGTGGATGGTCGTCATGTAGCCGCGCTCGATGCCGCACAGGTCCGACAGGACCTTGGCCACCGGCGACAGGCAGTTGGTGGTGCACGAGGCGTTGGAGATGACGGTGTCTTCGGCAGTCAGGGTGTCGTGGTTGACGCCATAGACGATGGTCTTGTCGGCATTGTCGCCGGGGGCCGAGATGATGACCTTCTTCGCGCCGGCTTCGAGGTGGGCCGAGGCCTTTTCCTTCGAGGTGAAGATGCCGGTGCATTCCATGGCGATATCGACCTTGAGCGCCGCGTGCGGCAGCTCGGCCGGGTTCTTGATCGCCGTCACCTTGATCGGGGCATAGGTCTTGCCATTGGCGGTGATGATCAGGCTGTCGCCATCGACCTTCACTTCGGCCGGGAACTTGCCATGCACGGAGTCGTAACGCAGCAGATGGGCGTTGGTTTCGACCGGGCCGAGATCGTTGATCGACACCACTTCGATGTCGGTACGGTTGTTCTCGATGATCGAACGCAGAACCAGACGGCCAATACGACCGAATCCGTTAATCGCCACACGTAAAGTCATTGTCACATCCCTTGTGCTCAGGGCCGTCGAAACCGGCGGCAAATCCATGTTTTTGCGACCTTGGTTTTGTCCCTAAGTCTCGCCAAGTCAAGCGCAAAATACCATCATGCGGCACGTGGTAGCGCTACCCGGTGCACGCCTTGTTTCGCAAGGTAACAGGCTGGGTTTGGGCGATGCCTCTCAGGCCAGCGGCAGGGTCAGACGGGCGTCCAGCCCTTCGACACGACCGTCTGTGACGCGATTGCGCAGGGTCAGGGCACCCTGATGCGCTTCGGCCAGAGCGCGGGCGACGCTGAGCCCCAGTCCTGCCCCGCCGGTGTCGCGGTTGCGTGAAGATTCCAGCCGGTGGAAGGGCTCAAACACCGCCTCCAGTGCCTCTTCCGGCACGCCGGGGCCGTCGTCGCTGAGTGTGACAACAACCTGATCGCCGTCACGCTGCACGCTGAGACGCGAACCGCCCGCATAACGGTGGGCGTTTTCAAACAGGTTGCACAGGATGCGCTTCATGGCGATGCTGTCGGCCATGACGGTCAGGCCCGGTTCTATCGGACCCATCTGCACATTGTGCAGATCGGCCATGTCCTCGGCCAGACTTTCGGCCAAGGCGCTCAGATCAAGCCGCACCACGTTCTGCGCCATCTTGTCCGCCGAGGCAAAGGTCATGGCCGAGCGGATCAGACCGTCCATATGGGCGATGTCCTGAGCGATCCGGTCACGCTCTTTGGCGGGCAGGCTCTCGATACGCAACCGCAGGCGCGCCAGCGGGGTTTTCAGATCGTGGGCGATGGCGGCAATGACGGCGGTGCGGCTTTCGACGTGCTGACGGATACGCACCTGCATGGCGTTCAGCACGTGCGTCGCCCGGCGCACCTCCGACGGCCCGCTTTCTTTCAGCGGTTCGGCGGCGCGGTCAAATTCGAGCTTGGCGGCCCCTTCGGCCAGGGCTGCGATCGGTTGGGTCAGACGGCGCGACAACAGCCAGGCCAAGGGCGCAATCAGGGCGGCGGTCAGCAGGAAGCCCAGCAGCAGACTGACCTGCCACGGTTCCGGGAACTGCCGCGGCGGGATCAGGCTGCGGTAACGTCCGTCCGGCAGCTGAAGCGCCGCGCGGAAGGCGGGGAAGGTGATCTGCTCATTGAAGCCGGGCGGCAGGCTGTTGAACAGAAAGGCCTCACGCATCCGGTGCAGGGTGGCCCCGTCCGGCGTCGCTCCCGCTGGCGGGGCAGACGGAGGCCCCATATTCGGGCGTCCGGCGCGCTCGGCAAACACGCCCTGAAAGCCGGGACCTCGCGGCCCCTGATCGGGCAGGCGAAAAACTATGCGGTCCGGGCCGAAACGGTTGCGGCGAAAGTCCCGGCGACCGTCGATAAAGACGCGGCTTTCCGGCACCTTGAGGGATTGGGCCAGCCTCTGGCGCATCAGTTGTTCAAAGCCATTTTCACCGAAAGGATGCGGCGGCCTTTCACGGATAAAGGCGGGCGGAGTGCTGAGGGTTTCGGTTTTGAGCGTGCGGCCATTGCGCAGTTTGACCTGCCCTTCGCTTAGCGCCCTGGCCGCCTCGTTCAGCGTGTAGCCTGAGGGTTTGGGCGGCGGCATCAGCACCACCAGCGCAATATTGATCAGGATAGAGATGATCAGCACGAAGACGCAGAGGCCCATGACCTGCGTAAAGATGGGCAGGCGGGTCAGGTATCGCGGCAGGGGGGGCAGGGGCACGGCGGGGTAGGCTTACTTTAGAGGGCGGAACATATAGCCGATGCCGCGAATGGTGCGGATAATTTCTTCACCATCGTTCGCCTCATCGTTCAGCTTGCGGCGCAGGCGGGAAATCTGCACATCAATCGCGCGGTCGAAATTGTCGCTGTTGGGGCCATGCAGGTGGTCGAGGATCTGATCGCGGGTGAGGGCGCGGCCCGGTCGCTCAAGAAACACGCGTAACAGTTCAAATTCGGCATTGGACAAAGCCACCTGCACGCCGTCGGGGCGTTGCAGAGTGCGTTTGATATTGTCGAGCGTCCAGCCGAAAAAGGTCGTCAGGGGCGATTTTTCACCCTGACCACGGCCGTCGCCGCGCCGCATCACCGCCCGGATACGCGCCAGAAGCTCACGCGGGTGAAAGGGCTTGGCCAGATAGTCATCGGCCCCCAGCTCAAGGCCCACTATGCGGTCGATCTCCTCGCCCTTGGCCGACAGCATGATAACCGGCGGTCCGCCTTTTTGATTGAGACGCTTGCAGATCGACAGGCCGTCCTCGCCCGGCATCATGTAGTCGAGCACGACCAGACCGATATCGCCGCGTTGCAGCACCTTGTCCATCTCGCGCCCGCTGGCGGCGGTGTGGACCTCGAAACCGTTCTGGCTGAGGAAGCCCGAAATCAGTTCGCGGAGGTCGAAATCGTCATCGACGACGAGAATGTGCGGGCGATGGGGGCTGGCGGCGGTGTCGGGCGTCATGAGATATCTTACATGTAGTCGGGAACAGGCGTGACTTATGACGCGACATCTGGGTCGCAGAATGTCGCCCCGGACACACCAAGACACATTTTGGTCAAATTTCAACCAACACTGAAATTCTGAGGACATGTCGCCCGTGCATTCTGGGGCCTCCAGATGTTGGGAGACACCCCATGACACGTAATCGCCTGTTCCTGTCCGGCCTTGTGGTCGGCAGCGCCCTGATCGTCGCAAGCCTACCCGTATGGGCCGAAGACAAGGCGGCCCCGCCACCTCCGCCGCCCGTTTTTGAGGCGATGGACAGCAACAAGGATGGCCAGATCAGCAAGGCTGAGTTTGAAGCCTTCCGGCCCCCGCACTGCGCACCCGTTGGCGCGGAAGGCCCTGATGCCAAAGGCCCGCCAATGGGTCCGCCCCGTCTTGAGGCGCTGGACAGCGATCATGATGGCAAGCTGTCGTGGGCAGAGGTTTCGGCCCCTCTGAAAGCACATTTCGATGCCGCCGAAAGCAATAAAAACGGCTTTATCGACGCCGATGAACGTCTGGCCCTGCCCAAACCGCCGCACGGTCCGGACGGGAAGGGGCCCAAAGGTGACGTCCTGAGGTTCCATCCCGGTGCATGCGGGCCACAGAAGAATTAGGCCGCTTTTCTCAGCTTTGCAGCAGACCGTCGCGTTCGGCGATCGTCAGAAGCCGCCATTTTCCCGGCCGCAGATCCCCCAGCGTCAGATCACCCATCTGGGCGCGGTGCAGGGCTTCGACGTGGTTGCCGACAGCGGCGAACATGCGGCGCACCTGATGATAACGCCCTTCATAGAGGGTCAGGCGTGCGGTCTTTTCGCCCGTCTGTTCCATCACCGCCGGTTTTAGTGGTGTTTTTTCCGACTCGAGCATCAGTTCACCGGAAGCGAAAATCGCCGCTTCGCGCCCTTCGAGCGGTCGGGCCAATGTCACCTCATAGATTTTGGCAACGTGGTTTTTAGGCGAGATGATGCGGTGCAGATAGTCGCCGTCATCGGTAAACAGCAGCAGACCCGACGTCTCCGAATCGAGCCGTCCGACGGTGGACAGGACGGGCTTACGCTCGCTGAACCGATGTGGCAGCAGTTCATAGACCAGCTTGCCCGTGTCTTTCAGCGAACAGACATAGCCGGTCGGCTTGTTGAGCATCAGCACCACGCCGTGTGCCGGATCGAGCGGGCGCTCATTGAAGCGGATATCCTCATGGGCGGTTTTGGCATCGTCTTTCAGGACGTTGCCTTCGGCGTCGGTGACGATCCCCATGCGGATATATTTCTGCACCTCCTTGCGCGACCCGTAACCAAGATTGGCCAGAAGTTTGATCAGCCTCATTTAATCCCCCGATAGACCTTATAGTCGCGGTCTTCGTGCAGCAGGCTGACGCTCTTGAAGGCGGCTTTCAACCCGGCTTCATAGGGCAGGTGGCGGTTGGCGACCATATACAGGCTGCCGCCGGGTTTCAGCGCGGCGGCGGCGCTGCGGATAAAGGCCTGCCCCAGTTCCGGCTGATCGGCGCGCCCGGCATGAAAGGGCGGATTAGAGACGATAAAGTCGTAGGGACCATCTATGCCCTTGGTCACGTCGTTCCAGCGGTAACGGACCCGTTCGCCATAGGCGTTGAGATTGAGTTCGGCCAACTCTATCGCCCGCTGTTCCGCCTCATAGAGGTCGAGGCGCACCTCCGGATGGCGGCGCAGCACCTCATCACTCAGATAGCCGTAGCCGCCGCCCAGATCGGCCCCATGACCGCTCAGGGCAGGCAGATGCGCCACCAGTCGCTCTGACCCCGCATCAATGCGGTCCCAGGCGAACAGGCCGGGGCGGCTTTGGAAACGCCCATCCAGGATCGGGCGCGGTGCATCGAGCGTCCGCCACTGCGCCACCTGATCGGCGTTAATCGCATCGGTGGTGGCCCAGAAGGCGCGGCACTTGTTCTTCGATAGCGAGGCCACCGTACCGCACAGGGCTTTCAGGTCGTTTTCGACCGTCTTGGCCCCTTCGAGATTGGAGACGCAGGCCAGCACGATGCCGCCCGGTTCGGCGCTTTCGACGGCGCGAGCCAAAAGGGCGCGGTATTCCTCGCGCTGGCGCGGCGGCAGAACAATCACCAGCGGATAGCGCGCCGTGTCGCTGGCCGTGCGCAGGGTGAAGCCCGCCTGTTTCAGCCGGTCGTGTTCGGGTTTAAAGCTTTGGTCGCAGATCAGCCGCGTGCGGTCCACACCGCTCAAAGCCGCGCCATAGCGGGCGCGCAGGA
>NZ_JAIWNX010000069.1 GCF_020217185.1 Asticcacaulis sp. | reverse complement strand
AGAGGGCGGGGGCGGTGGGCCAGTCGATCAGGCCATCCTCAAACGGGCGGAACAGGGTATCGAGTACAGGGTCTTGCATCGGGGGCTTTTGACACAGCCGCGGCACAAATGCAAAAAAGCCGCCCCGTATGGAGCGGCTTTTTCATTCAGCAAAAGCTGAAAAGGCTTAGGCGACCTGAAGGTTTTCAGCCGACATCTTGCCCGAACGCTTGTCGCGGGCCAGTTCGAAGGTGACCTTCTGGCCTTCGTTGAGGCCGCGCAGGCCCGAACGCTCAACGGCCGAGATGTGCACGAACACGTCGTTGCCACCGTCATCCGGCTGAATGAAGCCATAACCCTTGGTTCCGTTGAACCACTTAACCGTACCTGTGCTCATGATAAATTCCTTTCAAAGGCAGCGTGGTAGTCGTCGATCTATGAAAGGAAGTTCGCAGATACGGCCGGGGCCGCAGTAGAAAGTCGCAGTTCAAAAGTCGATACCGAGACCGTACAGGTATAGGGACGGCGCGTCAAACGCCAAAGGGCCGATCACGCGGCTTTGACCCGTGCAATCGGTTTTCGTGACCTTTTGACCTGTGTAAAAGGCGCGGACCAAAGCCCGCGCCCGATAGGTTTGCGCCTGAAGGTGGGATTAATCCGCCTTGGCCGCCAGTTTCGCCGTCACCTTCTCGACCACGGCCTCCTTGGTGATGCCAAACTGCTTATACAGCACGTCCTGCGGGGCCGAGGCACCGAAGCCGTTCATGCCGACGAAGATACCGTCCTGACCGATAAAGCGCTCCCAGCCCAGCGATACTGCGGCTTCGATGGCAACATTGACCGGTGCAGAGCCGATCACCTCGGCCTGATATTTGGCCGGTTGACGATCGAACAGCGCCCAGCAGGGCGTCGAGACGACGCGGGTCGGGATGCCTTGCGCTTCGAGCGCCTCAGCGGCTGCCACGGCGACCGAGACTTCGGTGCCCGATGAGAAGATCGACACCTTGGCTTCGCTGGAAGCGGCTTTCAGCTCATAGGCGCCTTTGGCCGACAGGTTGCCGCCCTGATGGCGCACCGCCGGCACCTTCTGACGTGACAGCACCATCAGCGACGGCGTCTTGCGCTCAAGAAGTGCCGCCTTCCAGCATTCGGCGGCTTCGACAATATCCGCCGGGCGGAAGGTCAGGAGGTTCGGCATGGCGCGGAAGCTGGCCAGATGCTCGACCGGCTGGTGCGTCGGGCCGTCTTCGCCGACGCCGATCGAGTCGTGCGTCAGGACGTTGATAACGCGAATCCCCATCAACGCCGCCAGACGGATGGCCGGGCGCGAATAGTCGGAGAAGACGAAGAAGGTGCCCGAATAGGGGATGATGCCGCCGTGCAGCGCCATACCGTTCAGCGCCGCCGACATGCCGAATTCGCGGATGCCATAGTGCACGTAGCGACCGTCATAGGCCGGGGCGTCAAAGGCGGTCATGCCTTTGACCAGCGTATTGTTCGAACCGGTGAGGTCGGCCGAACCGCCGATCATTTCGTCGATATGCGGCACCAGTTGCGCCAGAGCCGCCCCGGACGCCGAGCGCGTCGCATCGCCCGCCTTCAGCTCCAGTTGCTTTTCAATGTGGGCGTCCAGTGCGTTGAACGCATTGGCGGGCAGGTCGCCGGTCATGGCGCGCTCAAAGGCGTCGCGCTGCGGGTGCGCCTTCAGGGCCGCTTCCCACGCCTTGCGCGGACGCGCCGCCTTGCGGCCGGCGGCTTCCCACGCCTTCTTGATCGGAGCGGGCACGGTCCAGGCCTCGGCCTCCCAGCCCATGGCCTTGCGCGACAGCTCGATATCGCTGTCGAACAGGGTGTAGCCGTGCGAATGCGGATCGCCTTCCTTGGGGCCAGCGCCCTTGGAAATCAGGGTCTTGCAGGCCAGAAGCACCGGCTTCGATTGCTGCGTGGCCCAGCGCATGGCCGCCGCGATCTTCGAGTGGTCGTGGCCATCGACGGCCTTCACGGCCCAGCCTGCGGCCTTGAAGCGCGCCAGTTGATCGCCGGTTTCCGCAATGGTCGCCACGCCGTCGATGGTGACGTTATTGTCGTCCCACAGCACGATCAGCTTGTTGAGTTTCAGACGCCCGGCCAGGGAGATGGCTTCGTGCGACACGCCTTCCATCAGGCAGCCGTCACCCGCGATGACCCAGGTGCGGTGATCGACGATCTCATCGCCAAAGCGCGCATTGAGGTGGCGTTCAGCCATGGCCATACCCACGGCGGTCGCCAAGCCCTGACCCAGCGGGCCGGTGGTGCATTCAACGCCGGCCGTGTGGCCGTATTCCGGGTGGCCGGCGGTGGTCGAGCCCCACTGACGGAAGTTTTTGATGTCTTCCATCGACACCGACTTGAAACCCGTCAGGTGCAGCAGCGAATAGATCAGCATCGAGCCGTGACCTGCCGACAAAACAAAGCGGTCGCGGTCAGCCCAGTCAGGCTTTTTCGGATCGTATTTGAGGAACTTCGTCCACAAAACGGTCGCCACATCGGCCATGCCCATCGGCATCCCCTGGTGGCCGGACTTGGCGCGGTGCACCGCCTCCATCGACAGGACGCGAATCGCATCCGCCATCACGGTCGGGGACGGTTTGGCAGCGGGGAGGCCAGGGATCGGTGGCAGGGACATGGCAATCTCAACAAATACGGGGGTGAGGTTGCGCGGTCCTTTAGCCCATATGCCGGACAATGGCCATATTCGAGTTTTAGGAATTTGTCTCCGCAGGGGTGTACGGGGCTAATTTTCGCCTTTCAGGCTGCATGACTTGTGAAGCAGCCCTTTAGGAAGTACAGTCAACCTATGGAAAATGCTCAGAACACGGCTCAGCTTTCTCCGGTCGCGGGCGCCAGCCTGACAGCGGCGGTCGAGCGTCTGGACAGCGCGCTCAATGCGCTCGAAACCCGTATCCGCGATCTGCAAGGTCGCAGCGCCGATCACAGTGGCGATTCGTTCCCCGCTGAGGCGGCCGCAGAGGCCCGTCGCCTTCAGGACGAAATCGGCGCGCTGAAGGCGCGTGAAAAGGCGCTGGAGGCCGCGGCTTCGGAGGCTTTTGAGGCGCTGGGCGTTGCGGCCAAGGATATCCGTCAACTTCTTAACGAGCAGGCCGCCTGATGGCTGAGGTTACGGTCAAGGTCAATAACAAGCCCTACACGGTCGGTTGTGCCGACGGTCAGGAAGCGCGCGTTCAGGAACTGGCGCGCGTCTTTAACGACCACGTGGAAATGGTGGTCTCCGATGTCGGGGCGATCGGTGAGGTGCGCCTGTTCCTGATGGCGTCGCTGCTGCTGGTCGATGAGATGGAAGAACTGCGCGCCCAGCTAGAAGAGGCGCAGTCGGCGCAGGCGCGCATGTCCGCCGGGGCCTTCGAGATCGAACGCAAGGCGGCTTTTGCCATTTCTGACGCTGCCGAACGGCTGGAAAAGCTGGTCAGTGAAGTTTAATTAATCAAACAATTCTGGGTCTTCTCGTTCGGATGGATATGCTTTGCTAAGCATTTGCCTTATCTGGTTTTCATTCAGCCGGGGAGAGATTTTTCTTCCATTAAATTCCAATACTTTTAGGACGCGAGTGTGTTTCTGCCTGCCCCCTTCAGTTATGAATGCCCATTGCACTTTCATTCTATCGAGAATTTGTGTTTCTAACTTGTTGTTCTCGACGTAACTCCAAAAAAGTTCATCTTCAATTGTAATGGAGGTGGATTTCCTTTTTTTGTTAATGGTGTATACCGCCTGCCATTTTCTCCCATCCTTAACCCATACAGGAGACGTGATTAATATTGTTCTCGTTTCCCAAGCCCAGTTCAGATCGTCATCATTTTTAGAACTGTCAGGAATGGATCCTATTTTTTTAGGAAATGAGTTTCTTTTTATCGGAAACTCATTGCGAGGTGAAAATCCTAAGCCTGTAATTTCGTTATTATCAATGCATGTTTCATAGAAAATGTTTTTTGCAGAGAGGGCGTTTCTAAATTGTGGCGTGTTTGCGCCTATTTTTTTTATTTTACTTTCGTCTATTGATATGAAGCCTTTTGTGCATTCAGAAATTATTTTTGTATATAATATGCCCTTTTTGTATTCCTCAAAATTCTCATGCGCTTCACTTAATGTCTCTTTGGCTTTTTTCCCAGCCCACTCACTCCAGTAAATAGCGTCGTGATCAGTAAAGCCTTTTATGAAAGCATTTCCAATATCGGAATTAAGAAACACCCATGCTCCGCCTAGAAAGCCGGCGACGGTTAAACTTTTGAAGCCGATTTTTATATGAAATGATCCCGTCTCCGGCGGGAAAATTAGGAAATCTATTTTTGCATTGTTTCCAAAAATTACTTCACTAAGATTTTCAGAAATTACTCTCGTGCTTTGGGAGAGTTTTATGAAATCAGGCAGTGGGAGATAGTGTTCTGAGGTTTGCAGATGAATATGAAACAGTTGAACAGGTGATATTAGCTCACTTCCAGCCATTGTATCAACGCCCCTTGCCACCCAAAAGCATAACGAAATAACGCTAACTCGGATTTTAAGAAATTTCCACTTTTAATTGAGCTTGAGTATCTGGCAATGTATATAACCCGAACATTTCGAGTCGAAATGTTCGGGTTACACAATTAGACGGCGTTAAATCGTTACTTCCCTCTCACATCGTACTTTTGCGCGCTCAGCGTGACCGTGGTCTTGCTGACGGCATCTGTGGCCGAGCGGGCGAGGATCACGTCGTAAGCCCCGGCGGCGACGTTCCACGTCTTTGACGCGCTGTCGAAGCTGGCCAGCAGGCGTGGATCGACCGTTACCGTCACCGTCTTCGACTCGCCGGGTTTCAACGCCACCTTGTCCCAGCCGCCGAGGCGCTTGGGCGCTTCCCAGCCGGCCGAGGCTGGGGCCGAAACATAGACCTGCGGCACGTCCGAAGCGGCGACCTTGCCTGTATTGGTCACGGTGAAGCTGACGCTCAGCTTGTCGCCGGCCGTCGAGGTCTTCAGGTCACTATAGCCAAAGGTGGAATAGGTCAGGCCATGGCCGAAGGCGAACAGCGGCTTCAGACCCTTCTTGTCGAACCACTTGTAACCGATGGCCGCGCCTTCGATGTCGTAATTGACCTGGGTACGGATCGTGTCGCTCTTGGGGTCACCGTCCAGCTTGGGGCGTGGCAACTGATCGAGCGAAGCGGCAAAGGTCACCGGCAGGCGACCCGACGGCGAGACTTCACCGGTCAGCACGCGCGCAATGGCCGTTCCGCCCTTGGTGCCGGGATACCAGGCTTCGACCACGGCACCGACCTTCGACAGCCACGGCATGAAGACCGGCCCGCCCGTTTGCAGCACGACAACGGTCTTTTTATTGGCCTTGGCCACCGCGTCGATCAGGGCGTCGGCATTTTCATCGAGCTTCAGTTCGGCATCCAGCGATTCGCCCGTCCACTGGGTGCCGAAGACGATAACTACGTCCGCGCCTTTGGCCGCCTTCACCGCCGCCTTGACGTCCTTGCCGTCATGATAGACGACCTCGGCCCTGGTGCGGGCTTTCAGCGCTTCGACCGGCGAGTCCGGATAGTAGGTAAGGGGGCCGGGGAAGGCCTTGGGGCCAAGGCCCAGATCCTTGACCGGATTACCGCCCTGACCATAGACCTGCGATGAACCGCCACCGGAAATGACGCCCTTATCCGCATAGCCGCCGATGACGACGATCTTTTTGGCGGTGGTCGTCAGCGGCAGCAGGCCGGTGTTTTTCAGCAGCACAATGCCGCCTTCGGCATCGGCCTGAGTGACGGCGGCGTGCGCCTTGAAGTCGATCTGGTCTTCGGCCACCGGCACAGGCTTGTCGAAGGCACCGGTCGAGAACAGGCCCCACAGGATGCGGCGCGCCATATCGTCGAGGCGCTCTTGCTTCACAAAGCCGTTTTCGATCGCTTCTTTCAGCGGCCCGGCGAAGTAGTTGCTCTTGTCGAACGGATAGCCCGACTGCTGATCGAGACCGGCATTGGCGGCCGGTATGGTCGAATGGGTCGCGCCCCAGTCCGACATCACATAACCCTTATAACCCCAGTCTTTTTTGAGGACTTCGTTCAGCAGATAGTCGCTTTCGCAGGCATAGACATTGTTGACGCGGTTATAGGCGCACATCACCGAGGCCGGATTGCCGGTTTCGATGGCGAACTGAAACGCCAGCAGGTCGGACTCGCGCCCGGCCTTGTCCGAGATGTTGGAGGAGGCGGTGAAGCGATTGGTTTCCTGCGCATTATAGGCGTAGTGCTTGACCGTCGAAATGATGTGGTTCGACTGAATGCCGCGGATTTGCTCGCCGACGATGATCCCGGCCAGCAGCGGGTCTTCGCCGCCATATTCGAAGTTGCGGCCATTGCGCGGTTCACGCATCAGGTTGACGCCCCCGGCCAGTTGCACATTAAAGCCCGACAGGCGCGCTTCGCGACCGATCATCGCGCCGCCCTTGAAGGCCAGATCGCGGTCCCAGGTCGCCGCCGTGGCCATGCCCGACGGCAGGGCGGTGCGCAGGCGTGGCTTGTCACCGACCTGAGAGGCGACGCCGACGCCCGCGTCGGTTTGCCATTGGTTCGGGATGCCCAGACGCGGCACGCCGAAGACAAAGCCTGCCGATTGGTGGTGGCTTTCGACCGGTGGCTTCCAGTTCAGCCCGGCAATGTCGCCGCGCGCATTGAGCCAGTCGGCGGCCGTGGCGAAATGACCGAAGACGAGTTTCAGCTTCTCGTCCTGCGTCATTTCCTTGAGTAGCAGCTCTGTTCGGGTGTCGGCATCCAGCCGGGTGTCGGTCCAGGGCGTCGCCTTGGGGGCCTCAGCGGCGGCGGCCGGGGCCTGAGCATAGGCGGGTGCGGTGGAGACGAAGGCGAGCCCAAGGGCGGCGGTCGCCAGCAGGCTGAGCTTGAAAGTGCGCATGATTAGTGTCCCTGGAATGATTTTGTCGTTGGGCAATTTCATAAGCCGGGATCGAATGTCTGTGAAGTCATTTCTTATGACATCGATGTCTTTTTTTGACCGGCGCAGGACAAAACAGCCGCTTTATGATGGATTTACAAAAGCCTGTGGTCGCCCCCCTTGTAAGGGGGCAACGTTGCGCCTAGATTGTGTGACGGCGGGTCGTGCTGCGGCTCACGTCAGCGAACACCTAATCCTTCTGACCTTAATCTCTTAGAACGGGGGCTGTCCCTGACTGGGACCGTGGTCCCTATCATATGGCTCCCACCTGATACGTCAGGTCTGAGTGGATTTAAACGCTTCGCAACGGTTCCCGTGGCGCCGCCACCCCTTTGGGGTGGCGAAGCCACATTCTTTAAGTTTCTCAGGGCGCCGCCACCCCTTTTTTGCTGCACAGTGTGTCTGCGGGGATTTAAACCGCGCAATCGTTACAATCCCAACTTGACAGTCACCGCCTTCGTCTGGAATAAGGCGGTTATCCTCAGGGAGTAGCCAGATCGCAGTGTGCGATCGTTTGATGTCGTCAACACGAGCTTTGCTCCGGCATCAGACACCGTTTCGGCGGCGTGGCGAGACTGAGGGCGGGTCCTGCGGGCCTGTCCTTGTAACCCCTCAGAGATTGAGTCTCACCTATGGAAACCATTGCAACGCCCCTGATGTGGGGGACGTTCGCGGCTTTTGTTATTGTCGCGCTGTTTATCGATTTTTTTGCTCTGAACAAACAAGGGGCGCACAAGGTCTCGATGACCGAAGCGGCCATCTGGTCGCTGATCTGGGTGGCCACCTCCTTCGCCTTCCTCGGCATTATGTGGTGGGAGATGGGGGGCCTGACGGGCGATGCCGCCACTCAGGCGCTGGCCAATACCAAGGCGCTGGAATTTACGACCGGCTATCTGGTCGAAAAGGCGCTGGCGGTTGATAATATCTTCGTCTTCCTGATGCTGTTCACCTATTTCGCCGTGCCGGCGGAGTATCAGAAGCGCGTTCTGATGATCGGCATTCTGATGGCGCTGGTCCTGCGCGCAGGTATGATTGTGGTGGGCGCGTGGCTGGTGGCGCAGTTCCATTGGGTGCTCTACGTGTTCGGCGCGTTTCTGGTGTTCACGGGCTTCAAGATGTGGCTGGCCGCCGGTCAGGAGCCTGATCTGGAAAGCAATCCGGCCTTGAAATGGGTGCGCAAGACCTTCACCATCTCGCCCCATTACGACGGTGAGAAGTTCTTTACCCGCATTGATGGCAAGCGCATCGCCACGCCGCTGCTGATCGTGGTCATCCTGATCGGTATTATCGACGTGGTGTTTGCGGTGGACTCGATCCCGGCCATCTTCGCCATCACCACCGATCCGTTTATCGTCCTGACCTCCAACGTCTTCGCTATTCTGGGCCTGCGCGCCATGTACTTCCTGCTGGCCGGGATGCACGAAAAGTTCCACCTGCTGCCCTATGGTCTGGCGCTGGTGCTGGTCTTTGTCGGTACCAAGATGCTGCTGATCGACATCTATAAGATCCCGATTGTGTGGTCGCTCACCGCCACGGCCTCGATACTGGTCCTGACCATGATCCTGTCTATCCTGATCAAGCCGAAGGGCGACGCCCACCCGACCGGGGCCTTCCCGTTCGATTCGAAGAAGAAAAACGACGAAGACTAACCTTTTGCCCCCTTCGGTTCCCTCCGGAGGGGGCTCTTGCTTTTTGTGGTGTGACATGGCCTTAAACCGTTATGTCAGACGCCAAAGCCGCCTTGCGTAGAGAGATGAAGGGCCGACGGGCCGCCCTGGCCGCCGCATCGCCGGATGCGGGCGAACGGCTGGCCGAGGCCTTCGTGGCGCGCGGGGTTTGGCCAAGGGCGGCGGTCGTGGCCGGGTTTCACCCCATCAGGGATGAGATAGACCCCCGGCCCCTGATGCGACACTTTCAGGCGCGCGGCTACACCTTGTCCTTGCCCCGTATCGACGTAGAGGGGCGCATGCGTTTCTGCGCCTATAGCCTCGACGCGCCGCTGGTGGCGGGGCCGTTTGGCATACAGCAGCCCGGCCCCGACGCACCGGAGGTGTTTCCCGATCTCATTCTGGCCCCGCTTCTGGCCTTTGACCACGAAGGGAGGCGGCTGGGCTATGGCGGCGGCTTTTACGACCGCGCTTTGGACTATCTTCGTTCCGTAAATCAGAGTAATGAAAATCCATTGCAAGTGTGGGGCGTGGCCTTTTCCGCTCAGGCGGTCACCCGCGTGCCCACCGAACCCCACGATCAGCGTCTCGATGCCGTCCTCACCGAACTGGGCGTAATCGCGATTAGAAAGAACACCTGATGCGTTTTGCTTTTTTCGGTGATGTGGTCGGCCGGGCCGGCCGCGACGCCGTGTCCGAACATCTGCCCTTTGTGCGCCGGGCGCTTGACCTCGAATTCGTTATCGTCAATGCCGAAAACGCCGCTTCTGGTTTCGGCGTGTCGGAAAACACCGCCAATCAGTTGTTCGAGGCGGGGGCGGACTGCCTGACGCTCGGCAATCACTCCTGGGATCAGAAAGAGGCCCTGACCTATATTGTGCGTGAGCCGCGTCTGATCCGCCCGCTCAACTATCCGCCTCTGGCCGATGTGCCGGGGCGGGGGGTCAATCTGTTTGAAACGGCGTCGGGCAAGCGGATTCTGGTGATGAACGCGCTGGGTCTGGTGCATATGGCGTCGATGGACGACCCGTTTGCCGCCGTGGATAAGGCGCTGGAAAGCGCGCCGCTGGGGCTGGTGGCCGATGCGGTGGTGGTCGATATCCACGCCGAAGCCACCTCCGAAAAGATGGCCATGGGGCATTTCTGCGACGGGCGCGCCTCACTGGTGGTGGGCACGCACACCCATGTGCCGACGGCCGACGCGCAGATCCTGCCCGGCGGCACCGCCTATCAGACCGATGCCGGTGCCTGCGCCGATTACGACAGCGTCATCGGCATGGACAAGGAGGAGCCTCTGCGTCGCTTCACCACGCGCATCGGCAAGGAGCGTTATAAGCCGGCCTCCGGCCCTGCGACCCTGTGCGGCGTCTTTGT
>NZ_JAIWNX010000068.1 GCF_020217185.1 Asticcacaulis sp. | reverse complement strand
TGAGACGGACGACAAGACGGGACTGGCCACGCGCATCGAGCCCATCCGGTTAGGTGGGCGTCTCAAGACGGTGTTGCCAGAACTTCAGGTTTCGGTTTAGAAGCTGGCGCATTCCGGTGATGTAAGGCTCTGACGAAGGGCCAGACTCCCGCCAAACAATCATGTGAAAAATCTCGACGGGCCGCCCCGAGAGATTTTTCGCTTTATGGAGCCACGTAAAAGATTCGGCTCCGCCGAACTTTTACGTGAGTGAATCCATGGCTGGCCATAGTAAATTCAAGAACATCATGCACAAGAAGGGCCGCGCCGACGCGGCCCGTTCCAAGCTGTTTTCCAAGCTGGCGCGCGACATCACCGTGGCCGCCAAGTCGGGTATGCCTGACCCGGCCATGAACCCGCGTCTGCGTCTGGCGGTTAACAACGCCAAGGCCGAGTCCATGCCGAAGGACAATATCGACCGCGCCATCAAGAAGGGGGCGGCCGGTGAATCCGACAATATGGAAGAAATCCGCTACGAAGGCTTCGGGCCGCAAGGTATCGGCATCATCGTCGAGACCCTGACCGATAACCGCAACCGTACCGGCGGCAATGTGCGCTCCTACTTCACCAAGTTTGGCGGCAATCTGGGCGAAACCGGCTCGGTCAGCTTCATGTGGGACCGCATGGGTCAGATCGAATATCCGCTGAAGGCCGGTTCGGCTGACGCCATCATGGAAGCGGCCATCGAAGCCGGGGCTGCCGATGTGGAAACCGATGAGGACGAAGAAGACGGCGGCCACCTGATCTTCACGGCTTACGAAGATCTCAACGCCGTGACCGAAGCCGTGGCCAAGGTTTTGGGCGATCCCAAGTCCACCAAGTTTATCTGGAAGCCGCAGACCCTGTCGCCCATCACCGGCGACCCGGCCAAGACGCTGATGAAGCTGATCGACGCGCTCAATGATGATGATGACGTGCAGGCGGTCTATGCCAATTTCGACATCTCGGACGAAGAGATGGAAGCGCTCAGCGCCTGATCATCAGCCCCTCCGGAAACGGAGGGGTTTTTGTTTGAGTAAGGCCACGCCATAAACTTTACCTCTTCATATTGATTTCGATTGCGGTCCGTCGCACATAGCCATGTCATGACCGAAACGCCTGATCCTTCCGAACCGGGGCGCGATGCCGCCAACAGCCCGCTGCCCCTGTGGCGGCGCTGCTGCCAGTTCCTGTTCGAGATGGACGCCAAGACGGTGCGCGCCATCTGGGTGACGTTGGCCTTGTTTGCCATGATTGGCGTGGTTTTCCTGATCGGCAAGACCGACTTCGGCCATGAGGTGACGCATGAGTTCGAGCTGTGGATGGCCGAATATCGGGATTCCCCGTGGGGTATCTTCATCGTCATCGCCGTCTTTACGCTGTCGGCCTATATCGGCGCGCCGCAGTTTGTGCTGATCGCGGCCTGTGTGGTGGCCTTCGGGCCGTGGCTGGGTTTCTTTTATTCGTGGGTGGCCACCGTCGTGTCCGGGGCCGCCACCTTCTATACGGGGCGGGTTATCGGGGCGGATACGTTCAACCGCATCGGCGGCGGGCATCTGGGGCGGCTGTCGGACTATATTGGGCGAAACGCCTTTTCGGCCTCTTTCATCGTGCGCAACGTCCCTTCGGCACCGTTCATCATCGTCAACATGGCCTTTGGCGTATCGAAGGCCCCCTTCACCGGTTTCATACTGGGGCTGGCGCTGGGCTCGATCCCCAAGACGGCGCTGGTGGCGCTGTTTGGCAATGTCTTTACGCGCATCGTCGAGGGCGGAGACTGGAAGGGCACCGCACTGATCGCGCTGATCGGGCTGGCCTGGCTGGGCGTTGTCATTCTGGCCAGACACCTGATCACCAAATGGCGCGAAGGCCGCAGCGCCGCGGGCGGGAACGACGGAAATCAATAGTTTACCGTTATGCGTTTCAAGGTGATTCGAAGTTTTTTTTTGAAGGCCTTGAAATTGACGCGAGATAAGGGCAAGGGAGTTTTCCCCTTGCGGACGGCGCGTGTTTTCGCGGCGCGACGCCCTTAACGGGGCCCTATGCGCCGCCGGTATCCCGGCCACCTCCCAGACAAATTTCTCGCGGTAGTGCTCAATGTTAAAGCCCTTCTTCGGCAGCTTCTCCAACGATATCGCCATCGACCTCGGCACGGCCAATACGCTGGTCTATCAGAAGGGGCGCGGCATCGTGCTCAACGAGCCGTCGGTGGTGGCGCTGCGCAATATGGGCGGGCGCAAGGTGGTGCACGCGGTGGGCATCGAGGCCAAGCAGATGCTGGGCCGTACCCCTGGCCACATGGAAGCCATCCGTCCGATGCGCGACGGTGTCATCGCCGATTTCGAAGTCGCCGAAGAGATGATCAAGTACTTCATCCGCAAGGTGCACAATCGCAAGGGTTTTGTAAACCCGAAGGTTATTGTCTGCGTGCCGTCGGGCGCGACCGCTGTGGAACGCCGCGCCATCAATGACTCGTGTCTGAACGCCGGGGCGCGTCGTGTCGGCCTGCTGCCTGAGCCCATGGCCGCGGCCATCGGGGCCGGCCTGCCCATCCACGAGCCGACCGGTTCGATGGTCGTCGATATCGGCGGCGGCACCACCGAAGTGGCCGTTCTGTCGCTGTCGGGCGTCGTCTATGCCAAGTCGGTGCGCGTCGGTGGTGACAAGATGGACGAAGCCATCACCAATTTCATGCGCCGTAACCACAACCTGCTGATCGGTGAAACCACAGCGGAGCGCATCAAGAAGGACATCGGCACCGCCCGCGTCCCGCACGATGGTGAAGGTCTGGCCATCGAAGTGAAGGGCCGCGACCTGATGCAGGGCGTGCCGCGCGAAGTGCGCATCAGTGAGCGTCAGGCCGCTGAGGCGCTGGCTGAACCGGTGGCGCAGATCATCGAGGCCGTGAAGGTGGCGCTGGAAGCCACGCCGCCCGAACTGGCCGCTGACATCGCGGACAAGGGCATCATGCTCACCGGTGGTGGCGCGCTGCTGCGCGGGCTTGACTCGGAAATCCGTGATCAGACGGGCCTGCCGGTGACGATTGCCGAAGACCCCCTGTCGTGCGTGGCCATCGGCTGCGGTAAGGTGCTTGAGCATCCGCGCTGGATGAAGGGCATCCTCGACTCGACGATGTTCTGAGCCTGAAGGGGCGAGGACAGGGCCGAAAAATCGTCGGCCCTGTCATCAGACCGTCTATAATTTCCTTGATAGTTTCGGACCGAAACTTGCAGTATCTGTCCTCTGAGTGAGGGTCCGGGTGGGCCCGGAGGGAAGTCAGCGTGCGATACGGGGATAACCAGCCTTTTGAACATCTGAAACTGCCCATTACGTGGGGAGTGATGATCCTTGTCGCCGCCATTTGCGTGGTCGCGGCATTGCTGTTTCTGGGCGACCGTCGCGGCGGGCTGGATGCGGCGGCCTATGGCAATCGGGCCGGATTTGACCGGGCGGCGGCCAAAAGCAATAATCTGCTGTCAACGCCTGCGCACTTCGTCAGCGACCGCACCAATGGCATCGAGGACTATTTCTTCGCCGTCAGCGAAAACCGCGTCCTGAAACAGAAGATTGTCGAACTGGAGCGCTATCGCGACGAGTATCGCAAGGCCAGGGAACTGAACCGCCGCTATGAGGTGCTGCTCAACCTGCGTACCGAGCCGGAAGTCGAAAGCGTCTCGGCGCGTTCGGTGTCGGTATCGCGCGGTCCGTTCAACAACAATCGCCTGATTGATGCGGGGTCATCCAGAGGCCTCGCTTTTGGTAATCCGGTGATCAATGAACACGGGCTGGTCGGCCGTGTGGTCGGCGTCAGCCCGGACGTCAGCCGCGTGCTGATGGTCACCGATGTCGTCAGCCGTGTGCCGGTCATGGTGGCGCGCACCGACGCCCGCGCCATGATGGTGGGCGACGGGGGCGGGTTTCCGCGTCTGGAGTTTGTGCGTGGTGGGCCGGACGTGCTCAAAAAAGGCGATCAGATCCTGACCTCTGGTGATGGCGGCATCTTCCCGCGTGGCCTGCCGGTAGGGGAGGCCCGTCGCGGCGTCGATGGCGTCTGGCGCGTTGACCTTTATACCAATCGCGGACCCGTTGATCTGGTCAAGGTCATGAAGTTCAAGGATTTCAGCCAGCTTCCGCGCGCCGAAGAGGTGCTGCGCACGCCGTTGGTCACCGACGTGCTGCCGCCACCGCCCCCGACGGCGGCCGCGACCACGCACAGCGCCAGCGTCTCAAGCGCTACCGTGTCCGCAAGCGGAGCCGCCGTCAGCTCTGCCGCCTCCAGCGCCAGTCCGGTCACTGTTGCGCGGCCACGCCCGACGCCGGTGTCGTCTCCCGCCGTACAGACGCCGCGTCCGCAACCCGTTCCGGCCCCCGAGGCGCCGGCGTCGGCCTCGTCCGCCAGTGTCAGCGGAGGCTGAGGCCATGCTGGCTCCGCAACGCCGTCCCCGCTCATCGTCCACCCGCAGCATGACGCCGTCGGCCAGCCGCCGCGCGCGCCTGTACAAGGCGTTGTTTGAAAATCGTACACCGCGCCGCGGATCGGGGGGCATTGTCGGGCCGCAGGACTGGTTGCTCTATCCGGCGCTGTTGGCGGTTCTGGCGACGCTGGTGCTGGCCACTGACCTGCCTTTGCCGTTTGGGCTCGACCTGCCGGAACCGGTGTGGCCTGTGGCGCTGGCCTTTGCCTGGCCGCTGATCCGCCCCAGCTTTATCGCGCCGGTCCTGCTGGGCCTGATGGGTTTGTTTCTCGACTATTTCTGGGGCGCACCGCTCGGTTTCTACGTCATTGGCCTGATGGCCGTCCACGCGGCGACGCTGATCATCCGCAGCTATATTGTGGGGCAGGACACCTGGGTGGTCATCGGGGCCTATACCCTTGCGGTTCTGTTGTTTTTTACGCTCGGCGTGATCATGACCACGCTCGATTCCGGTGTCGTGCCGCGCCTGATCAGCGTGTTTGAACAGATGCTGGCCACCTGGTGTCTGGTGGTCGTGGTGCTGATCCTGCTTGAGCGCTTTCTCAACAGCGATGTGAGGTTCAATTGAGCGAACCTTCCATCTTTTTTGAGGACGTTAACGAGAAGCAGGGAACGTTCCACCGCCGCATCTTTCTGATGGGCGGGTTGACGGCACTGGGTATCTTTGCGCTGGGCGGCCAACTGGCGTTGCTTCAGATCGTGCAGGGCGGCAAGTACAAGCGCCTGTCGGCGGCCAATCAGTTCAATTTCCGCGTTGTGCCGCCGCCGCGTGGTAAGATTCTCGACCGCAATGGCAATGTCATTGCCGGGAACCGTCCGTCCTTCCGCGTGCTGATCATCCGCAATGAAATCGACGATCTCGACGATACGCTGGATCAGATTTCCTACGTCCTGCCGCAGGTGCAGGACAACCGCCGCCGTATCGTGCGCGACATCAACCAGTCGCAGCGCTTTGTGCCCACCGTGGTGGCGGCTGACTTAACATGGGAAGAGTTTTCGCGGGTCAATCTGTTTGCCGCCGAAATCCCCGGCGTGCAGGCGGTGATGGACGAAATCCGCGTCTATCACTATGGTGGGGCTTTTTCGCACGTCGTGGGTTACGTCTCGAAAATTTCGGAGAAAGACCTTGAGGCCGAAGGGGAAAACCCCGATCCGCTTCTGCTGCATCCGGGCTTTCGCATCGGCAAGCAGGGGGTGGAAAAGGCCTTTGACAAGCAGCTTCGCGGCGTGGCAGGGGCCCAGAAGATCGAGGTCAATGCGCGCGGCAATATCGTCGCCGAAGACCCCGATGGCACGCGCCCACCCACGCCGGGCGAAGACATCACCCTGACGCTGGATGCCGAGGTGCAGGCGCGCGCGCTTGAGGTGTTCGAACAGGATTCCGGCAGTGCGGTGCTGCTCAACATCCACACCGGCGAAATCCTGTGCATGGTGTCGGCCCCGTCCTTCGATCCCAACCTGTTCGTGTCGGGTATCTCGTCCAAGGCCTATAAGCTGCTGAACGAGTATGAGCGCCGTCCGCTGCTGGACAAGGCGATTGGCTCGACCTTTGCGCCGGGTTCCACCTTCAAGATGGCGACGGCCCTGTCCTTCCTCGACTACGGTATCGACCCGAACGAGAAGGTGGTCTGCCGCGGCTCCTACCGTTTCGGCAATCGCACCTTCCGCTGCCACGGCGTACACGGTTCGGTCGATATGCGCCACGCGCTGAAATATTCCTGCGACACTTATTTTTACCACATCTGTAATCGCCCCGGCGTGGACCGCATCGCGGCCATGGCTCACAAGCTGGGTCTGGGCGAGCTGTTCGATCTGGAGATCGAGGGGCAGAAGTCCGGTCTTGTGCCAACGACCGAATGGAAGCGGAGCTATTTCGATGGCACCCGTAACCGTCCCAAGGACCCCAAATGGCATCTCGGTGAAACCCTGTCGGTGGCCATCGGGCAGGGCTATACGACGGTGTCTGCCCTGCAACTGGCCGTCTATGTGTCGCGCATCGCCAATGGTGGCAAGGCCGTCACGCCGCACCTGATCAAGAAGATCGGGGCGGTGGATAAAGATTTTGATTTCAAGCCGCTGGGTATCCCGCCGGAGCATATCCAGATCGTGCGCGACGGCATGGAGATGGTGTCCAACGACGCCGACGGCACGGCGTTTCGTAACTCTCAGCTCAATCTGGGTGACATGAAGATGGCCGGCAAGACCGGCACGGCGCAGGTCATCAACTATGATCGCGCGGGTACGCGCAAGGCGACGCAGTGGAAGAACAAGGACCACGGCCTTTTCGTCTGCTACGCGCCGGTCGATAATCCACGCTACGCCATGGCGGTCATCGTGCAGCACGGTATCGCCGGGGGCCGCTTTGCCGCCCCAAAGGCGCGTGAGATCATGAAGGTGGCTCTGCTCAAGGACCCTGAGCTTCAGGCGCGTATCGTTGCGCCGCCGCCGCCGGAACCCGTCGAAGCTGCCGAAACCGCGCCGCCTGAGGTCGAAAGCACCGAGGTCGCGCCGGAAAGCAACGAATACATCCCTCCCGTACCCTGAGGTTTCCATGGCCGAAAGCGCAATGACCCGGCGGGGCGAACGCGAACGTTATGACATCAAGCTGCTTCAGGTGGACTGGGGCTTTGCGCTGGTGCTGTCGCTGATTGCCGGCATCGGCGTGCTGGTCCTCTATTCGGTAGGCGGCATGTCGTGGGAGCCGTGGGCCTACAATCACGTTCTGCGTTTTGGCCTGTGTTTCCTCTTCATGATCGTGCTGGCCCTGGTCGATCTGCGCTGGTGGATGTTGCTGGCCTATCCGGCCTACGGGGTATCGCTGCTGCTGCTTGTGGCCGTGGAACTGGTCGGGGATGTGCGTATGGGGGCGCAGCGCTGGCTGGAAATCGGGTCCTTCTCCATGCAGCCGTCTGAATTCATGAAGCTGTCTATCGTGATGGCTCTGGCGCGCTGGTATCATGAAGCGGGGACCAAGGACGCGGTGCTGTCGTGGAAGCTGCTGATCCCCTTTACCATGATCATGGCCCCTGTGCTGCTGGTGGCTCACCAGCCGGATCTGGGCACGGCCATGCTGATCCTGCTGACCGGGATTACCGTGATGATCGTGGCCGGGCTCGACTGGCGCATTATCGGCACCGCAGCCGTGGGCGGTGCGGTCGCCATTCCGTTCTTCGTGCTGTTCGTGATGCACGACTATCAGCAGAAACGCGTCCTGACCTTCCTCAATCCCGAAGCCGACCCGTCCGGCGACGGTTACCACATCCTGCAATCCAAGATCGCCATTGGCTCTGGTGGTTTGCTGGGTAAGGGGCTGGGGCTGGGGTCGCAGTCGCAACTGAGCTTCCTGCCGGAAAAACACACCGACTTTATTCTGGCGGCAGTGGGTGAGGAGCTAGGGTTCCTTGGGGCGTTTACGGTGTTTGCCCTCTATGCGCTGGCTATCTTTATGGCCTTGCGTATTGCCTCCTTATCGCATTCGCACTTCGGGCGGTTGGCGGCGGCGGGGGTGACGGCGACCTTCGCGCTCTATGTGCTGATCAACGGCGCCATGGTGATGGGGCTGGCCCCTGTGGTGGGTGTGCCGCAACCGCTTCTGTCCTATGGCGGCTCGGTCATGACCACGGTGATGATTGGCTTTGGCTTGGTTATGGGGGTAAAGGTGCATCGTTATCAGGAGTTGCCGCGCACCCAGTCCTTCCTGTCGCATTTTGAATAAAAGCGCTTCCGGCAGGCGCGAAAGAAACAGACTATGGATTTTGAAGAACTGATCGAACTGGCGCGCGACTCCTATGTGGGGCAATTTGCGCACTTTGCCGATGTCCAGGCCAAGGCCCATCCCGGCGGCGTGGCCGAGGTCAAGCTGGAGGTCTCGGTCGAGGCCGGGCTTTACCGGTCGCTCTACTGCGCCGACTATATGACCGGCCCGGCGGAGGACGACGCGCCGCAGATCGTCGAACTGTCGCCCGATGAAGAGGTGGCTTTTGACCCCATAGTGGTGACGCTCAACGAACTGGAAATGACGGTCGAAGCGCTCGACTGGCACGAGATGAACCTGTCCCTGACCGGTGCGCCGGAAACGCTACAGGGGCTGGAGGCGTGGTTTGAAACCTGGTTCGATCCGGAAGACCGCAATGTCGATCTGGACTCGCGCTTTTCGGGCCATATCCATTCGCTGCTGGTCGATGCCGACCACCTGCACGTCGATTTCGGCACGGCTCCGGTGCAGGCCCTGATCGACCTGCTGCTGCTGATCGAGATGAACGGCTGCACAGCGGTGCGGGTGTTTTAACCCACTAAACCTTCGACATAGGCCGGGACCACCTCGGTGGCGGGACCGTACAGGCGCTCTTTAAACAGGCTGTGGCCCTGAGACGGCTCAAGGTTCAGTTCCACCGTGTGCGCCCCGGCGCGCGTGGCCTCCTGCACGAAGCCCGCCGCCGGATAGACATTGCCCGACGTGCCGATGGAGATAAACAGGCCGCAGCCCGACAGGGCGTCGTAGATGCGCTCCATCTGAAACGGCATTTCGCCGAACCACACGATGTCCGGGCGCAGGCCCAGCGTCCCGAACGGCGAGGGGGTGTCGATATGGATATCGCCGGTCCAGTCACACGTCCTGCCCGTTTCGATGCAGCGCGCCCGCAGCACTTCACCGTGCATGTGGATCAGGCCAAAGCCACGTTTCGGCGTGACACCCCGGTGCGCCCGGTCGTGCAAATCATCGACATTCTGCGTCACCAGCAGCACGTCGCCGTCATAGGCCGCCGACAGCCGCGCCAGAGCCTGATGCGCCGCATTGGGGGCCACGTCCTTCAACTGCGCCCGGCGTTGATTGTAGAAGTCATGGACCAGCACCGGATTGGCTTCAAAGCCTTCGGGCGTGGCCACGGCTTCGACGCGGTGCCCGCACCACAGTCCGTCTGAGGCGCGAAAGGTCGGCACGCCCGACTCTGCCGAAATGCCGGAACCGGTGAGGATGACGATCGAGGGCCGCACGGCCTTATTGCCCTTTCAGCACCACGCCTTCGCGGCGCGGATCGGCGCCGCCGTCGATGCCGCCGTTGCGGAACATGACGCCGTGCAGGCCGGAGTTTTCACCCTGCACCTCCTGGATCGTATAGCCCATGTCTTTCAGCCCTTGCAGAACGTCGGGTTTCAGGCCAGCCTCGATGCGGATGGCCGTCGGGTTGGCCACGACATTCGGCAGGGCAACGGCCTCCTGCACGCTGAGATTCCAGTCGAGCATCCCCACCAGCGCCTTGAGATTATAGGACAGGATGGACGAACCGCCGGGTGATCCGATCATGCCGATCAGGCGCTTGTCCTTATCGAAAATCAGCACCGGCGACATGGAGGAGCGCGGACGCTTGCCCCCTTCGACCGCATTGGCGACCTTCTGGCCGGTTTTTGTCACGGGGGTGAAAGAGAAGTCGGTAAGTTGATTGTTCAGGAAAAACCCGCCGACCATACGACCCGTGCCGAAGAGGCTTTCGACCGTTGTGGTCATG
>NZ_JAIWNX010000067.1 GCF_020217185.1 Asticcacaulis sp. | reverse complement strand
GATACGGCATTGCCGTAGCGGTCACGGATGACGAAATGCGTGGTCCCGGCGGGCTCCTGCGTCGCGTCTTTCGCCCAGGCCACGGCGGTGGGCGGCGTGCCATAGGTGGGGGCGGGCGACGCCTTGCCGATGGTGATGGTGGCCGCACGGCTGCGCACATAGGCCGGGTCACGCAAGCCTTTTATCGGGACGCTGACGAAATCGCTGTCGGCCACGTACTGATCGCGGTCGGCGTACATCAGCCGCTCGGCTTCGATAATCACCTGCCAGCCGCGCGCATCATTGACCCCGTAGGCGTTCATCGGGAAGGCTTCAACGATCTTCAGCGCCTGAAGCAGCGACACACCCGATGAGGGTGGTTCCGGCACGCAGATAATATAGACGCGATAGGTGTCGCAGACGGGGGCCCCGGCCTTCGGGAAATACATCTTGAAATCGAGCGGTTGCAGATCGCCGGGCAGGGGGCCTTCGTGGGTTTTGGCGATCATGGCCGCGACAAGCGGCCCTTCGCGGAAGATGACCGCCCCCTTATCGGCCAGGGTGCGCAGGGTCTGCGCATAGGCCGGGTTTTTCAGCACATCGCCGGTCTTTTTGACGCCACCCTTGCCGTCACCGAAATAGGTCTTCACATCGGGCGTCTGGCTTTGCGGGAAGCGCCCGCTGGCCAGATAGTTCCCCAGACGCGGCGAAATGACAAAACCCTCTTCGGCCAGTTTTTCCGGCATGTGGAACAGGTCCTTCCACGCCAGCTTGCCGTGCTGAGCATGGGCCATGTCGAGCATCAGCACCGCGCCCGGTACGCCGGTGGCGCGGCCCGACACCACCGCTTCGCCAAAGGGCAGAGGTGTCCCATCGGGCTTGAGGAACAGGGTGCCGTCGGCGGACTTCGGCGCGGTTTCGCGGCCATTATAGGCCGTGGTTTGACCCGTCTTATGATCGTAATAAACCATGAAGGCCCCGCCGCCGAGGCCGGAGCTTTGCGGCTCGACCAGAGACAGGGTGGCCTGAATGGCGATGGCGGCATCGACCGCCGTGCCGCCGCGCTCCAGTATCTCCATGCCCGCCTTGGCGGCCAGTGGATTGGCCGCCGCCACAACCGGGGTGAAGCGCTCAGCAGGCCGGGGGGCAAAGGTGGCGCATCCGCTCAGACCAAAGGCCAGTGCGGCGACGAGAACAAGGCGGCGTGACAGCATGGGGAGGTTTCCGCGGGAATATGAAACACAGAGGCGTACAGTATAGGAAGCGCGAACTCTGGCCACCAGAGTTTTACAGGCGCGCGGTAAATTTTTGCCCCTTATGGCGCGTGAAACAAAGACAGCGAGTCAGCCTCAAAGATGCTAGAGCGGAATGATTTCTACTGGAATCATTCCGCTCTAGCCGCCATTGAGGCGGCGGCCAAGGTGGCGAAGCCACCGCCCGGCGAGGGGCTATACAAAATCTAAATCATTATGTTTCTACCAGAAATCATAATGATTTAGGAAACCTCTCGGTTAGGGTTTCAGGATCACTTTATGCACACGCTCGACGATCTCCGTTCCGGCGCGCTTACAGGCGCGACAAGCGTAAGACTCAGCGGGCTGACGGCCTTTCCCGAAGCGCTGTACGATCTGGCCGACACGCTGGAAGTGCTCGATTTGGGTGGCAGTCAGTTAACGCACCTGCCGGAGGATTTCGCGCGGTTGCACCGGCTGAAAATCCTTTTCGGCTCGAACAATCCGTTTGAGACCCTGCCGCCGGTGCTGGGGCGCTGCGAGGCGCTGGAAATGGTCGGGTTTAAATCCTGCCGCATCCGTGAGGTGCCGTCCGAAGCCCTGCCGCCGCGCCTGCGCTGGCTCATCCTGACGGATAATCGCGTCGAAAGCCTGCCGCAGAGTCTGGGGGATTGTGCGGCCCTGCAAAAGCTGATGCTGGCCGGAAACCGGCTCACGGCTTTACCGGAAGCCATGCAAAACTGTCGCGCGCTCGAACTGGTGCGTCTGGCGGCTAATCAGTTTGAAACCCTGCCGGTGTGGCTGACCCGGTTGCCGCGCCTGTCCTGGCTGGCCTTGGCCGGCAATCCGTTCGCCGCCAGGGCTGAGACCGCTCTTACTCATGTGCCGGTAGCGGACATCGCGTGGTCTGACCTGTCGCTGAGTGACGTGCTGGGCGAGGGGGCGTCGGGCACCACGCATCTGGCGCAATTGTCGCATGAAGGCCTCAGGCGCCCGGTCGCCGTCAAGATATTCAAGGGGGCCATGACCAGCGATGGCCTGCCCCAAAGCGAGATGGCGGCCTGTGTCGCCGCCGGGCGTCATGAGGGCCTGATACCCGTGGTGGGCAGGGTGCGCGGTCATCCGGACGGGCGCGACGCACTGGTGATGGAGCGCATTGATCCCGACTGGCGCGTGCTGGCGGGGCCGCCGAACTTTGAGACCTGCACGCGCGACGTCTATGCGGAAGGGGTGCGATTCGACGTCGGGACGGCGTTAGGCATCGCTCAGCAAATCGCGAGCGCGGCAAGCCATCTGCACAGTCGAGGTATCCTGCACGGCGACCTTTACGCGCATAATATTCTCCATGATGGTCGCGGTCGCGCCTGTCTGGGGGATTTCGGCGCCGCGTCGGCCTATGACCCGGCGGACCGCACGCAGGCGGAGGCGCTGCAGCGTCTGGAGGTGCGCGCCTTCGGCTGCCTGCTGGAGGAACTGACGCGGCTATGCGACGCACCTGAGGCCTTGAAACGCTTGACGGCGGCCTGTGTCGATGTGCCGCAAAACCGCCCTCTGTTCCCTGAAATTGTTGAAAGTCTGGCAGCGATTGCGGGCTGATCTAAGAGGGAGCCGGTCCTTTGAAATGTGATCGGCTTTCCAATTGATCGCATGAATTGAGTAGGCGTCTTTATGAGAAACGCTGCCACCTGTTACCACTTGTTAACCTTAGTGGACGACTCCTTGTAACGCGGTTTTATTAGCGTAACTATAATCGGGGTCACCAATGCTGAATAACTTATCTATGCAAATCAAGGTGATAGTGCTTCTGGCACTGATCGCCATCGTCGGTGTAGGGGCTGTGCTCTACACCGACGCCTCGCTGGGGGGCAATATTGACAAATACGACGAAGCCCTGACCGGGCCGGCGCCGGGTACGGTGGCGCTGGCGCGCTCCGGCCGTCACGCGGCGTGGACCTCGCGCTCGATCCTCAAAGCCGTTATCGCCTCTGACGCAGATAAATTGGAAAAGGCCCAGCACGATATCGAAGACGGTAAGACCAAGTTCAACGCCGAAATGGACAAGGCCGAAAAGTTCCTGCCCAGCAAGGTCTCCGAGTTCAAACCCCTGCGCGAAAAATACAATACGGTGATGAGCACGGCCTGCGCCGAGGTGGTCAGCCTGGCGCAAGCCGGTCAGAAAGACGCCGCGATCGCCTCTATGGATAATGGCTGTGGCCCTGAACTGCTGGAGGTCATGACCGGCGTTGCCGGAATCGTGGACCGCACGATTGAAGAGAATAACGCTTTGGCGGCCAGCCTTCAGAAAAGCGCCGATGATGCCGTGCGCAATGCCAATATCATCGGTCTTATCGGCCTGCTGGTGGCCGGCAGCTTCGCCGTATGGCTGACGCGTAGCGGCATTTCGGCCCCTGTGGTTCGCCTCGATGGCCTGATGGGTCAGATGGCCAAGGGCAAGCTCGACGTCGTTATCCCCGGACAGGAGCGTCGCGACGAGATCGGCTCGATGTCGCGCACCGCCGAAGCCTTCCGTCAGGGCCTGATGGAGGCTGAAACCCTGCGCGCCTCCGCCGAACAGCAAAAGGCCATAGCCGAGGCCGAACGCCGCACGGCCATGCTCAAGCTGGCCGATGATTTCGAAAAGTCGGTGGGCGGTATCGTGTCGCTGGTGTCCTCTGCGGCCACCGAGATGCAGGCCGCTGCCGCGCAACTGAGCGCCACGGCGCAGGAGGCTTCGGCGCAGTCGGTCGCCGTATCTGCCGCCGCTGAGGAGGCCGGGGCCAATGTGACCTCGGTGGCCGCTTCTACGGAGGAACTGGGGGCTTCGGTTGGTGAAATCGGCCGTCAGGTCGAAACCTCATCCTCGGTCGCTGCCAATGCCGTGCGGGAAGCCGAAGAAGCGCAGATCGTGGTCAGCGAACTGAACGAAACCGCTGCCTCGATCGGGGGCGTGGTCGATCTGATCGCCGGTCTGGCCAACCAGACCAACCTGCTGGCGCTCAACGCTACCATCGAGTCGGCCCGCGCCGGTGAAGCGGGTAAGGGCTTTGCGGTAGTGGCCGCTGAGGTTAAGGCGCTGGCCTCGCAAACCGCCAAGGCCACGACCGACATCTCCGAAAAGATCGCCAAGATTCAGGACGCCACCAACCGGGCGGCGACGACCATGCGCAACATCGCCGGGACGATCCAGAGCCTCAACCATTCCAGCACGGCCATCGCTTCGGCGGTCGAGCAACAGAGTGCGGCGACGCAGGAGATCATTCAGGCGGTCAATCAGGCCTCGGTCGGCACGCAGGAGGTCACCTCCAACATGTCGGGTGTCGCACAGGCCGCGGAACAGACCGGGGAGGCCGCCGTGCAGGTACAAAGCTCGTCCGCTGAACTGGCCACCCAGGCTGAACGCCTGCATCACGAGATGGACAAGTTCCTGCAAACGGTCCGCGCGGCCTGATTGCGGTCACACTGCCAACAGAGCAAGCCCCGTCAGAAATGGCGGGGCTTTGTTTTGTGGATTTGACAAATGCGCAAAAGAAAAGGCTCTCCGTGGGGAGCCTGTCTTTGAAACAAATGGCGCACTCGAAGAGATTCGAACTCCTGACCCTCAGATTCGTAGTCTGATGCTCTATCCAGCTGAGCTACGAGTGCGTGTCCATTTCGTGTTCCCGCCTCAGCGGCGAGGGCCGGACAATTAGTCTCTTGGAATTTTAAACGCAAGCGCTTTTAAAAAGTTTTCCCCTGATTTTGTGATTTTTTTGAAAAGAGCGGTTGTGTGCCTCTTTTCGAAACGCAGGCACGGCTCTTGCTGATCTCAGCGGGCCTTGACTCATTTCGGGACAATAACCGTGGCGATCAAACACAATTACGCCTTTCGGCGGGAGACCGCTGACAAGCCGCTCAAACCGTCTCTGGTGCGTCCGCTCGACATCATTGTGGGCCTGAGCATCGGTATGGCGCTGGCGGCGTTTCTGATCTTCTAAGCGCATTCCGAAAATGCGCACCCGCTAAAAGTCTATCCCGCGTTTAACCGGCGTTCGACCTGCGACACACGCAGGGCCAGCAGGGCGGCGGTAAAGCACATGAGGGCGCAGAACCACAGCGGGCCATCGGCCCCCATCTGACTGAACAGGAAGCCTGCCACCACCGGCCCGGCAATGCGCGCAATCGCCCCCGTCGATTGATTGAGGCCCAGCATGGCCCCCTGACGGTCGGTGGCCGTCGATTTTGAGATGATAGCTGAGATCGAGGCGAAGATGACCGCCTGCCCCAGAGCGGCCAGCATGACCAGCGGCGTAACCAGCCACGGCATCTGATTGATCCCCTGAAGGAAGAAGCCCATGCCGAACACGGTCAGCCCTAGCACCAGTATGTGCGCTTCGCCGTACCGGCGCACCAGCGGGCGGGTAAAGACCATCTGCATCAGGGCGGCGGTAACGCCGATAAACAGGAAGACCAGGCTGACTTCACGCGGACCCCAGTCGTAGCGCGCCTTGGCCCACAGGCCGAAGGTGGCCTCAAGACCGGCCAGTGCGGCCATGTAGAACAGGGTCGAGAGGATCAGGCGGCTGATGATCGGATGGCGGCGGGCTTCGGCGAAGGTGGCGCGGAAATTTTGCGGAGCCGCATGGGTACGCACGCGGCTTTCGCGCACATAGAAGAGAATGCCCAGCGTCGCCACGGCGGAAAGGCCTGCGGCGAGGAACAGCGGCAGGCGGAATCCGGCGGCCCCGGCTTCTTCGTGAGCCAGAAACCCGCCCATGACCGGGCCGATCACAAAGCCCAGTGAAAAAGCGGCGCCGATCAGGCTCATGCGACCGGCACGCTGATGCGGCTCGGACATGTCCGACACATAGGACTGGATGCACGACACATTGCCGGAGCCTATACCGTTCAGGAAACGGATGGCGATGGCCCACCAGACATTGGGCGCAAAAGCCAGCAGCACATAAAAGAGGATGTTAGAGGCGGTGGTGATCAGCAGAACCGGTTTGCGTCCCCACTTGTCCGACAGGCTGCCCCACAGGGGTTCGGCAAAAAACTGCCCCAGTGAATAGGCGGCAAACATCAGCGTCACCTGCCACGGCCCGGCGTTGAGCGTCTGGGCGAAGAACGGCATCAGGGGCACCAGCAGGCCAAACCCCACCAGATTGATGAAGACGACAGCGAACATGACGCTGAGCGCACCATTGTCCATGATGGCGCGTCTGAGCGTCGGCTTGCCGCCTTTGGTGTCGGGTGAGGTGGCGGTCTCGGCGTCGGGCCCTGAGACGGAGGGTTCCGGTCGGGGCGGCTGGGGCTTCGTCACTGACATTGACCTTCTATAGGGCATTTGGGTGCAGGTGCGAAAGCCCCGCCTTTCGCCTTCGCACGGTTTTTGAAACAGGGGTGTCTTGACTCGTTTTAAATGTTCTTGGTATGTTCTTTATATGCAGGCGGCGCAGACCAGACAGTGGGACGACGGGGGTGGGCTGAAATGGCTCTATCTCGATATGAACAGCTTCTTCGCCAGTTGCGAACAGCAGGCCCGGCCGCACATGCGCGGGCAGCCGCTGATCGTGGTGCCGGTCAAGAGTGACTATACCTGCGCCATTGCCGCCAGTCAGGAAGCCAAGAAGCTGGGAATCAAGACGGGGACTTCGGTCGCCGTGGCGCGGCAGCTCTGTCCCAATCTGCACGTCGTCGAAGCGCGGCCGGATGACTATGTGCGGATTCACCACCGCATCCTTGAGGAGGTCGATCACGTCATCCCCGTCGAAAAGATTTGCTCGATTGATGAGGTGGCGTGCCGGCTGATGGGGCCGGAGACGGTGGAGGCGGCGGCGCGGGCGCTGGGGCATCGTATCCAGAGACGCATCCTGTCAAATATCGGCGAGTGTCTGACGGCCTCGATCGGGCTGGCCCCCTCGCGGATGCTGGCCAAGACAGCGGCGGATATGCAAAAGCCTTTGGGGATGACGGTGCTGCGCCGCGATCAGTTGCCGGGGCCCTTGCTCGACATCGACATCGGTGATTTTCCCGGCATAGGCCCGGCGATGAAGGCGCGGCTGCATAAGGCCGGCATCAGCGATCCGCGTCAGCTCTGGCACCTCAGCGCCAGCCGGATGCGTCAGTTATGGGGCGGTATCGGCGGGGATCAGTTCTGGTACGCCCTGCACGGCATCGACCCGCCGGAGATCGAAACCGAACGCGGCAGCATCAGCCATTCGCACGTTCTGGCGGCTGAGCTGCGTCCTGTGGACGCTGCGCGTGCCGTGGCCCGCCGGCTGACGGCCAAGTGCGGGTCGCGGCTGCGGCGCATAGGCTATAAGTGCGGCGGCCTGCACCTGTCTATCCGCGGCACACAGGAAGGGCGGGCGCAGGCCGAGCGCCTGTTTATGGCCACGGCCGACAGTTTCCGTATGCTGGAGGCAGCGGATGCGTTGTGGGACGTCTGCGTGCGCACCCTCAACCAGACGCGCATCAAGAAGGTGTCGGTCACCTGTCTGCGCCTGATTCCGGCGGATACGGCGCCTGACCTGTTTGGCTATAGTCCGGCGGCGGCGGAAGACCCGCGCCATATGCGCCTGCTGGAGGCGATGGACGCCCTCAATCAGCGCTTCGGCAAGGATCGCATCAGCATCGGGCCAAAGCCCAAACTGCATGAATTTGTAGGCGCCAAGATCGCCTTTAACCGGGTGCCTGAAACGCCAGAGTTCTGGGAATGAGGTTGTGCGCTTACGCAGTGCAGCAATTTTGGGTTCTCAAACGCGCAAGGGAGGGGTATAGCTTAGGTCATGAATGACAAGGTCTTCTATACCAGCGCGGCCGTGGTCGCCCTTTTGATGATTGCGCTCAGCCTTGTCTGGCCGCAGGGGCTGGGGACGCGCTCGCCGGCGCCGTTCGGCCATGACATCGTGCTGCCCGATGTGGTGCGGGCTCAGCGCGAGAAGGCCGAGCGCGACGCAAAGCGCAAGGCCGAGCAGGCCGCTGAGCGTGCCGCCAAGGCACAGGCGGCCACTGAGGCCTCAGCCTCTTCGACGGCTTCGGCTTCGGCACAATAAAACCCATGACGCGCGTTCTGGTGTTCGGCTACGGCTTTATTGGCGCGGCCTTTGCCGATCTGTGCCGGGCGCGCGGCTACCGCGTGTCGGCTACGGCCCGCACGGCGGAAAAGCGAACGTGGCTGGCCGGGCAGGGGATCGACGCCGCGGACCCGCTGAGCCCGCAACTGAGCGATTTCGCGGCAGCCGCTGACCTTATCCTGATCACGTCCGCACCGGATGACGCTGGTTGTCCGGCCTTTGCAGCGTTGAGTGCGGCCCTGCATGATGCGCCGCGCAAATGGCTGGGCTATCTTTCGACCACCGGGGTCTATGGCGATCGGGGCGGCGGCTGGGCCTTTGAGGATCAGGCCCTCACACCCCTGTCCACCGAAGGCCGCCGCCGCGTGCAGGCCGAAACCCAGTGGCAGTCCTTCAGCAGTCAGCATGATGTGGCGGTATTCCGTCTGCCCGGCCTGTATGGCGTGGGCCGCAGCGTGATCGAACGTCTGCGTGACGGGACGGCGCGACGCATCCATAAGCCGGGTCAGGTCTTTTCGCGCCTTTATGACACTGACTGCGCCGACGCCCTGATGCGTAGCGCCGAGCGTCGGCGCGCCGGGGCGGTCTATAATCTGTGCGACGATGAGCCAGCCCCGGCGGATGCCGTGCTGGTGTGGGCGGCCCAGACCTTTGGCTTCGCGGTGCCACCCGAAATCCCGTTTGACGCGCCGGACCTGAGCCCCGGCATGCGGCGCTTTTATGCCGAAAACAAGCGCGTTTCCAATGCCCTGGCCAAGGCCGAACTGGGCTGGCGGCCGCAATTTCCGACCTATCGCGAAGGTCTCCGCGAAGTCCAACGCTTAGTGCGGAATGTCTCCGTCATTCCGCACTAAATTTTTGTTTGTCGCGCAATTTTTCCGTAAAGTGGTGCCCACTTTATCGGATTGCGCTTAATAGGCCAGAGCCAGACCATCCTTACGCATTTCGGTGGCCGCCCCGTAGGCACGGCCCAAAGGATCGGCCTGCGTCACGATGGCCTGATAGCCGCCATAATTGCCGGGCGACGGCTTGATAGACCAGCCGAGTTTTTCGAGACCGGCACGCGTTTCCGGCGGCACGCCGCTTTCGAGATTGAGCGTCCCGGTGCCTTCCGCCGCTTCCCCGGTGGGTTCGGATGAGCCTTCGTGGTGCCAGCGCGGGGCATCGCCCGCCTCCTGTAAGCCCAGCCCGTAGTCGATCAGGTTGACGAGAATCTGCGCCTGACCCTGCGGCTGCATATCGCCACCCATGACGCCGAAGCTGAGCCACGGCTGGCCGTCCTTGCAGGCAAAGCCGGGGATGATGGTGTGGAACGGTCGTTTGCCCGGCGCATAGACATTGGGCGAGCCGTCGCGCAGCGAGAACAGTTCGCCGCGGTCCTGAAGCATAAAGCCCAGACCGTCGGGAATAAGGCCTGACCCCATGCCGCGATAGTTGGACTGAATCCAGCTCACCATCATGCCGTCTTTGTCCGAAACGGTGAAATAGGTGGTGTCGCCGCGTGCCGGGGCCTCATAGGGCACGACGCGCGGCAGGATGGCATCGGGACGGATTTTCGCCGCCTGTTCCTGCGCATAGGCCTTGGACAACAGGGCCTCGACCGGGATTTTCGAGAAGGCGGGATCGCCAAAGAATTTGGCCCGGTCCTCAAAGGCCAGACGCTTGGCCTCGATCTGGGTGTGCAGCGAGGCGATCGTCTGAAACCCCATGCCTTTCAGATCAAACGTCTCCAGA
>NZ_JAIWNX010000084.1 GCF_020217185.1 Asticcacaulis sp. | reverse complement strand
GATGTGCGGAAACGAAGTTCGGCGAAGCCAAAAGTGTGAGCGGTTTTCCGCAAAAACATCGCGACAAAACAAAAATTTAGAGCGAAATGACGATTCCGTTTAAAGTCATTTTGCTCTGGTGATTCAGGCGCATAATGATCAGGGTTTCGGGCTGAGGCACGGTCTTGAGTCATCCCCCTCCGCTTCGCTACGCTCAGCACCTCCCCATTGCTTCGCAACAGGGAGGAGAAAACACGCTGCCTTAGAGCCTTCGTCAAGGGCGGGGATGAACACAAACGAAAAAGGCCCTCGAATCGCTTCAAGGGCCTTTTCCTGTGTTGGTGGTCCGAACTGCGGGTTAGGCAGTCAGGCGCTTGCGGCCCTTGGCACGGCGACGGGCGACGACTTTTTGACCATTCTTGGTGGCCATGCGCGCGCGGAAGCCGTGGCGGCGCTTGCGGACGAGACGGCTCGGCTGGTAAGTGCGTTTCACGGTTGTAGCTCCGGGGTTTGGACACGATAACCCAGTGTGTGCGAGCCATCGTTGAAAGAAGAGGCGGCGTCACTAAACCGTGCGCGCGGGCTTGTCAATGGCTATGCGCCGGGATTCGCACCGAGGCCGCAGAATCTTTATGACACGGTGAGCGCGCGCCGGGTGATTTTACACTGACCCTTCACGGATTTGTGTTAATATGTGTCTCTACGCCACCTTATCCGAGCGCAATGTCGAGCGATCTGAGCGAAACCTTAGCCGAAACCGGACCGCACCGCGACCTGACGCCGGGGCGGCGGTTCCGCGTCGCCGGGGGACTGGCGCGTGACAGCGAGGACGGGGCGGCGGCCAGCCCGCGTCCGCGCAAATGGCGTGATCAGAGCCTGCAAGCCTTTCTGGGCAAACGTTGGAAGGCGCTCAAGCCGCACCTGAAACGCGGCTGGAAAGATTTCCGCTCCTTTTTCAGCGGCCTGTCGGGTCACCTGCTGGCTTTGACGGCGGTGTTCGTGGCGGTGATGGTGGTCATCATCATGGTGCCGACGCTCGCCGCCTATCAGGAACGCTGGCTGATCGACCGCGTGCGTCAGGCCGAAATCGCCTCTCTGGCGCTCGATGCCTCAGCCGAAGGGGCGGTGTCGCGCGAATTGTCGAGTCAGTTGCTAAACAGCGTCGGGGCCTCCTACCTCGCCCTGCAAAGCGGCGGGGTGCAGTTTGTGCTGCGTGATCCGCGCAGCACGGTCGAACCCGATGTCATCGACATCCGCCATCAGGAACGTGGCCTCAGCGACGACCTGACCTATCTGTGGGGGCCCTGGAAGACCCTGTCCGGGCGCGAAGACCGCCTGATCCGCACCGAAGCCGTGCCCAAGGTGCGCGAGGGCACCGACATTATCGAAATCGTCGTGCCGGCGGAGCCTTTGAAACAGGAACTGCGCGAGCAACTGGGGTCGATCCTGCGCCTGTCGCTCTTGATTTCGCTGGTCGCCGGTGCCCTGATCTTTGCGGCCCTGTCCTTCTTCGTGGTGCGCCCGGTGCGGCAACTGACGCGCTCGATTGCGCGCTTCAAGGAAAACCCGGAAGACAGCGCCGCCGTGCCGCAACTGTCCGGTCGCCACGATGAGATCGGGCAGATTGAGGAAGAACTGTTTAAGATGCAGCAGGAGGTCGGCCATGCCCTGCGCACCCGCGCGCGACTGGCGGCGCTGGGGCAGGCGGTGTCGAAGATCAGCCACGACCTCAGAAACATGCTGACGGCGGCGCAGATGGCGTCTGAGCGTCTGGCCTATTCCGGCGACCCCAATGTCACCAAGGCCTTGCCGCGCCTGGAGCGGGCGCTGGACCGCGCCCTGACGCTGGCGCAAAACGTGCTGAACTACGGCAAGACGGACGAAATCCCGCCGCGCATCCAGATTCTGCGCCTGAAAGACCTGTCCGAGGCCGCCGCCGAAGACGCCGGTCTGGCGCTCAATGCCCGCACGCCGGACCGCGTGCGCTTTTCGCTCAAGGCCGAACAGGGCTTTTTCTTTGAGGCCGATCCCGACCACGTCCACCGCCTGCTGGTCAATCTGATGCGCAATGCGCGTCAGGCGATTGAGAACCAGCCGAACCGCAAGACGGTGGGGCGCGTGACGCTGAGCGCGGTCAAGACGGCGGAAGAGGTGATTTTGGTCCTCTCCGACAACGGGCCTGGTATCCCTGAGCGCGTGCGCGACAAGCTGTTTCAGCCGTTTTCGGCCTCGCTGACCCCCGGCGGGTCGGGACTGGGACTGGCCATCGCGCGCGAGCTGGCCCAGACGCACGGCGGCGATGTCCGGCTGATCGACACCGGGCCGTCGGGCACCTCGTTTGAGGTGCGTATCCCGCAGAAGGGGTGAGGGCCTAGCCCACCACCCGCACGGCTTCGTCCGCCGCGGCGACGAGGCCATCGAGCACGCCGGGATCGGATGAGGAGTGCCCGGCCTTTTTCACCAGATGGAACTTCGCCTCCGGCCACGCCCTATGCAGGTCCCAGGCCGAGGTCATGGGCGTGACCACATCATAGCGACCCTGCACGATCCACGCCGGAATGTTCTTGAGTTTGTGGACGTTCTCCAGAATCCAGTTGTCGCTTTCAAAGAAGCCACGGTTCTGGAAGTACCACGACTCGATACGGGCAAAGGCCACGGCAAAGTCGGGATCGGTGAACTTGGTCGGGGCCTCAGGCGGGCCTTCGATCGACAGGGTATCGCCTTCCCAGCCCGACCACGCCAGCGCACAGCGCACGCGCTCAGCCGCGTCTTCGCCGTTCAGCCGTTTGATATAGGCCGCCAGCAGGTTCCCGCGTTCGGCCTGCGGGATCGGGGCCACAAAGCGCTCCCACAGGTCGGGATAGAGGTTGGCCGCACCCCCCTGATAGAACCAGTCCAGTTCCGACTGCCGCACCAGAAAGATGCCGCGCAGGATCAGGGCCGACACCCGCTGCGTATGCGTCAGGGCATAGGCCAGAGACAGGGTCGAGCCCCATGAGCCGCCGAACACCACCCATTTATTGACCCCCAGCCGTTCCCGCAGCGATTCCATATCGGCGACCAGATGCCAGGTGGTATTATCTTCCAGAGACAGGTCCTGTGAGGCGTGCGGTCGCGATTTGCCGCAGCCGCGCTGATCGAACAGGATGATGCGATAGGCCTTCGGATTGAAGTAGCAGCGCAGGTTGGGGCTGGTCCCGCCGCCCGGTCCGCCGTGCACCACCACCACCGGAATCCCTTGTGGGTTACCGCTTTGCTCATAATAGATTTGATGTTTCCCCTCCGTCGGCATATAGCCGGTGTCGTAGGGTTCGATCTCCGGATAGAGACCTTTTGGCAATGTGACGACGGCTTGATCGGTCATAAGGAAACTTGTGCAGCGGGCTGTGGCGGTTGCCGCCGATCAAAGACCCATTATGCGCAGCGATTCAAGCCTTTTTGCCCTGACGACCGTAAAGCGGCAGAGCCTTTTCTACGCCCTGATCTTTATCGGGTCGGGGGCCAGCCTGCCCTATATGCCGCTGTGGTTCGCTTCAAAGGGCATGAGCGGGGCGCAGATCGGGCTGATTCTGGCCCTGCCGCTGCTGCTGCGCGCCGTGACCGGGCCGGTCATGGGGGTGTGGGCCGAAAAATTTCCGCTGTTCCGGTCGCCCATGCTGCGGCTGGCGCTGGCGGGCGGGCTGGCCTATGGCGGGCTGATGCTGTGGCCGCTGGCCGGGGAGGCGCGCTTCTGGCTGTTCGTCGCTCTGTGGGCCATAGGTTATAGCTGCATCACCTCGATCAGCCCCTTGCTCGATGTCATGACCATCCAGATGTCGAAGCGCGAAGGCTTCAACTATACCGGCCCGCGCGCCGTGGGCTCGGCGGCCTTTATCGCGGCCAATATCGCGGTGGGTTACGGGCTGAATCTGCTGGGTGTCGATCTGATCATCATCTGGGTGGTGGTGCTGTGTTTTGCGGCCGCGCTGGCGGCGTGGCGTCTGCTGCCCGCGGCCCCGCGCCACGTCGAAGAGGGTGGGGGCCGCGCCCCGGCCTACCTGCCGCAGGAGACGGGGGCGCAGCGCGTCAGGGCCCTGCTCGGCAATCCGGTCTATGTCCTGCTGCTGGCGGCGATGGGCTGCGTACAGGGGGCGCACGCCTTCTATTACGGATTTTCCACCATCCTGTGGAAGGGGCAGGGGCTCGATGGGGCGACCTGCGGCTATCTGTGGGGGGCGGGGGTTGCGGCCGAAATCCTGTTCCTGATGTTCGGCTTTCGCCTCAGAAACCGCTTTGGCTCTTGGACCCTGTTGCTGGCGGCGGCGGGCCTCAGCGTATTGCGCTGGTTCATCATGGGGTTTGTGCCGCCGCTCGGCATCCTGTGGCCTTTGCAGACCCTGCACGCCTTTTCGTTTGCCGCCTGCTATCTGGCCGGGCTTGATCTGGTCAACCGCATGGCCCCGAAGGGCTCGGAAAGTCTGGCTCAGACGCTCAATGCCGCCTGGGTGACGGGGGTGATGATGGGCCTGTCCACTCTGGCGTCCGGGCCGCTCTATGACGCTCTGGGCAGCCGAGGCTACTGGGTAATGGCGGGCATGTCGGGAGTGGGGCTGCTGATCGCCGCCTATCTCTACCGCCGTCAGGTGCTGCGGCCGTAACGCTACTCTCCTCCCTGCGGCTTTGCTGTGGGGAGGTGGATCGGCACCGGCAGGCGACGAGACGGAGGGGGGGTAACGCAGGTGTTTCAACACCAAAGGGTTTTGCCCGGTCTCTCGGAAGAGTCATCCCCCTCCGTCAGCTCCGCTGCCACCTCCCCATGCCTTCGGCACAGGGAGGAGATTTTTAGAGCGAAATGACTTTCAGTGGAATCGCCATTTCGCTCTAAATTTTTGTTTGTCGCGATGTTTTTGCGTAAAGCCGCTCACACTTTTCTGCATATCGTTTTAATCTCCCATCACAAGTCATATCCGCCCTGATTGGTTTTATCCCGATGACTGATGATGGTGTCACTGACGCGCCCGTGCTGGACGCCCGGCAGATCGAGCGCTTTGTAACGGATGGATTTATCCGCTTCGACCATGCCTTCCCTCGTGTGCTGGCCACGCAGGGCCGCAGGCGCATGTGGCGCGATCTAAGCGGCGAGCCGGACCGTCCCGAGACCTGGACCCGTCCCGTCGAGCGCCTCTTCGCCTATTGGCAGAAGCCGTTCCGGGAGGCCGCGAACACGGCGCGCCTGCATCAGGCCTACGACCAACTCGTAGGTTCTGGCCGGTGGGCGCCGCTGGAGGGCCTTGGCACCTTCCCGGTGCGCTTCCCGTCCCCCCAAGATCCGGGTGACACCGGATGGCACGTTGACCTGAGCTTTGCGCCGCGCGAGTCCGATGGGGAGGTTAACGAGGCAACGGACTTCTCACTCTGGCGGATCAATGTGCGCAGTCGGGGTCGCGCGCTCCTCATGCTTTTCCTCTTCTCGGACGTGGGTGAGGATGATGCGCCGACACGAATCCGGGTTGGATCACACCTCGACATTGCGCGTCAGCTCGCGCCGTTTGGCGAGGAGGGGTTGAACGGCCGCCAAATCGACGCCGGTGTAAGTGACGCCCGACCTGTGGCGCTGGCTACGGGGCCGGCCGGGACCGTCTATCTGTGTCACCCTTTTCTTGTGCATGCCGCCCAGCCACATCGCGGAACCGAGCCGCGCTTTATGGCGCAGCCCGCGTTGCCCCTGAGAACGCCACTTGACCTCGACCCAGGTCAAAGTTTCCATCCACCTGTTGAGGCCGCGATCCTGCGAGCGATCGGCTAAAGCCATGTGTCGAAAACCGCTCCCACTTTTCGACATATGGCTCTAAGAGGCCGGATGCGGTCAGCATCTTTGACCGTTGGCATAAAGTTGACAATTTTAGAGCTTGGGCGGACGCTGCGTGTATGACCGTTCGCCTCAACATAGACCTGCCTGATGACATCAGCGCCTTTGTCGATGCCCAATCGGCCGAGGGCAGCCCGGCCAACTATATCCGGCGTCTGATCGAAGAGGACATGAGGCAGGCCGAGGTGATGTCCAGCCTGCTGCGGGGGCTGAATCAGGCTCGGCGTGGTGAGGTCGTGCCCCCAAGCGTGCTGGACGAGATCATAGCCGAACTTGAGGCCTGAGCATCACGCCTATTCACTCTTTCTCCTCCCTGTTGCGTAAGCAATGGAGAGGTGGATCGGCACCGGCAGGCGATGAGACGGAGGGGGTGGCGCAGGTGTTTCAATACCAAAGGTTTTGCCCGGTCTCTCGGAAGAGACATCCCCCTCCGTCAGCTTCGCTGCCACCTCCCCATGCCTTCGGCACAGGGAGGAGATGTTTAGAGCATTCGTCGGCTAAGTTTAGCCGCCGAATGGCTCTAAAGTTTTGTTTGGTCGCGCAATTTTTCCGAAAAGTGGTACCCACTTTATCGGATTGCGCTCTAGCTGCGCAGTACGGCTCCGGCCTTTTGGGCGGCGGCGACGATCTTTTGCGACACGGCGTCGATTTCCGGCTCGGTCAGGGTCTTGTCCGCCGGTTGCAGCGTGACCTCAACCGCCAGCGACACCTGACCTTCCGGCACGCCCTGACCCTGATAGACGTCAAAGACGCGGGCCTCGCTGATCAGCCCCTTGTCCGCGCCCCTGATGGCGCGCACCAGATCGCCGGACGCCGTACCCGCCGCCACGAGGAAGGCGAAGTCGCGCGTCAGCGGCATCAGGTTGGACAGGCTCAGCGCGCCCTTCGACTTGCCCGATTTCGCTTTCGGTTGCGGCAGCAGGTCGAGGCGGATTTCAAAGCCCACATACGCCCCGTCAAGGTCCATCGCCTTCAGCACCGACGGATGCAGTTCGCCAAATTCGGCCAGCACCGTCTTCGGCCCCAGTTGCAGGCGCGCCGAACGGCCCGGATGCCACCAGCCGCTGTTCGACCCCTGCACCAGTTGCAGCGAGGCGACCGGCACATTGAGTTCTTCCAGCAAGGCCAGCAGATCGGATTTCAGCGCGAACAGCGCGTCCTGACCGGTGGCGGCCCAGTGGCGCGCCTTGTCCGGGGCCTTCAGCGCGGCAATGACCGTCTTCTGATCATTGGGCTCAAGGCCGAAATAGACCGGGCCAATTTCAAACAGTTGCGCGCCGGGATAGCCCTTGGACGCATTGCGCCCGGCGGCTTCCAGCAGGTTCGGCAGGATGGACGGGCGCATACAATTCAGTTCCGAGGCAATCGGATTGGCCAGAACCAGCGCGTCGCTACCGCCGCCGAACAGCTTGGCGTAGCCCTGCGGCATAAAGGACCAGGTGACGGCCTCTGAATAGCCGTAAGCGGCCAGCGCGCGGCGCGCCGTGCGGGCGCGGGCCTGAGACGGGGTCAGGACGCCGCCGTTTTTGGGGGCCACGGCGGGCAGGGGCGTCGCCGGGATGTGGTTGAAGCCATAGATGCGCGCCACCTCTTCGACCAGATCGGCCTTGCCGTCCACGTCGCGGCGGAAGGAGGGGACGCTGACGGTCCACGGCGTGGTCTTGGTGACGCCAAAACCGAGCGCGGTCAGGATCGTCTCGACCTTGTCATGCGGCACGTCAAGGCCGGTCAGTTGCGCCACATAGGCCGGGTCGAAGGCGACGTCGGGCTTGCGCGCCGGGGCCTCGCCCGCCACGACGATCTCGGACGCTTCCCCGCCGCACAGGTCGAGGATCAACTGAGTGGCCAGTTCCAGACCGGGCACGACAAATTCCGGATCAACCCCGCGCGCAAAGCGGTACTGCGCATCCGAGGTGATGGCTGTGGTGCGGCCCGTCTGGGCGATACGGATGGGGTCGAACCAGGCCGATTCGAGGAAGACATCGACCGTCTCGAAATCAACGCCGGTCGAGGCCCCGCCCATCACGCCGCCCAAACCGATGACGCCCGAAGCGTCGCTGATCGTCGTCATGTCCGGCGTGACGGCGTAGGTCTTGCCGTCCAGCGCCACGAAGTCAGACGTGTCGGCGGGCAGACCTGCTTCGATCACGCTGCCCGACAGCTTCGCCACATCATAGACGTGCAGCGGGCGGGCGCGGTCGAACGACAGGTAGTTGGTGATATCGACCAGCGCCGAGATGGGTTTCAGGCCGATCGAAGTCAGCTTGTCGGCAAGCCATTTGGGCGATGGGCCGTTCTTGACGCCGCGGATGACGCGACCGGAGAACAGCGGGCAGGCGTCGCCATCGACCTTAACCGTGATGGGGCAGGGGAAGGTGCCCTTGACCGGGGGGATGGGCGCGTCTTTGAAGGCCCCCAGACCCGTGGCGGCAAGGTCGCGGGCAATGCCGTGCACGCCCAGCCAGTCGGGACGGTTGGGCGTCACCTCAAAGTCGATGACGGGCTCCAGCGCGAAGACGGCGCTGACCGGGGTGCCGACGGCGAGGTCGTCGGAAAGCTCCATGATACCGTCGGAATCGCCGTCCAGCTCAAGCTCGGCCGCCGAACACATCATGCCGTTCGACACGACGCCGCGCACCGGCTTTTCGACCAGGGTGACGTCAAGGCCCGGCACATAGGCCCCGATGGGGGCATAGACGGTGGTCAGACCGGCGCGGGCATTGGGCGCACCGCAGACGATTTCCTTGCGGCCATCGACGGTGTCGACCTGAAGCACCTGAAGCTTGTCGGCATTGGGATGGCGGGCGGCCTCAACGACCTTAGCCACCGTAAAGGGCGTCAGCTTCGCCGCCGGGTCGGTGACGTCTTCGACCTCAAGGCCGGCCGCGGTCATGGCGGCGGCGACGGCCTGAATATCGGCGTCGGTGTCGAGGTGATCTTTAAGCCAGCTAAGGGAGAATTTCATTGAGCGAACTCATATCTTTGAGCAACGGCAATCATGCCATCGGTGGTTCGTTTTTGCCTGAGCGTGATCAATGTGCCCGGTAAAACAGACCAATTTTCGGTTGTTGGATCGTGGTATTCATTGGAAAGCACAAGCAAATGCTCATTCAGTCTGTATGCCTTGGCAGGACGATAAACGGTTGTCCCTTCGTCCATAAGTTCAACGTACAGATCAGCAATTTGCATCTTTAGCTCAATCCGCTTGCCGGGTTCGGCGCGCTGAACCCGCTAAAGCCGTAGTGGCTGAGCCAGCGCGTATCGGCGGCGAACATGTCGCGCAGGTCCGGCACACCGTATTTGAGCATGGCCAGACGATCGACGCCCATGCCGAAGGCAAAGCCCTGATATTCGTCCGGATCGACGCCGCAGGCCTTCAGCACGTTCGGGTGCACCATGCCGGAGCCCAGAATTTCCATCCAGCGGTCGCCATCACCGATGCGGATTTCCGCCCCGTTGCGCGAATAGCGCACGTCCATCTCCGCCGACGGCTCGGTAAAGGGGAAGTGGTGCGGACGGAACTGCGTGATGACGGTGTCCGTCTCGAAAAAGCGCGACAGGAAGGTGTCGAACACCCATTTCAGGTGGCCCATATGCGCCGTCTTGTCGATGACGAGGCCTTCGATCTGATGGAACATCGGCGTGTGCGTCTGATCGGAGTCGCAGCGGAAGACGCGCCCCGGCACGATCAGCCGGAACGGCGGCTTACCCGCGATCATCGAACGGATCTGCACCGGCGAGGTATGGGTGCGCAAGAGTTTCCTCACCCCGTTTTCATCGGGATTGAAGAAGAAGGTGTCGTGCATTTCACGCGCCGGGTGCTTTTCCGGGAAGTTCAGCGCGGTGAAATTATGGAAGTCGTCTTCGATGTCCGGCCCTTCGGCGACTTCAAAGCCCATCTCGGCGAAAATCGCCACCATCTCGTCCATGACCTGCATGGTCGGGTGAACGCCGCCCCTGGCGCGGGGTGCGGCGGGCAGAGACAGGTCGATGCGCTCGGATTGCAGACGGCGGCTGAGGTGCTCGGCCTCCAGCACGTCCTTGCGCGCATCGAGCGCCGCCTGAACCTGATCACGCACGGCATTGATGGCCGCGCCGGTGGCCTTGCGCTCTTCGGGGGGCAGGGCGCCCAGGGTTTTCAAAAGGCCGGAAATGCGCCCGGTCTTACCCAGCGCCGACACGCGCACGGCGTCGAGCGCAGCAAGGTCTTGCGCGGTCAGGATTTCGGCTTCGATTTCGGCGGCCAGATCGGAATAGGTGCTCATGGTCTCACGGGGGAAAACGGATCGCCGTGTGTTTAGAGCGCAATGCGCCGTGAGTGAAGCGTTTTCTGCTTAGGCGGCGCGGGTTGGGCGGCAGGTATGAAGGTGTTGGTCTTTTCTCCTGCCTGTCGCGTAGCGCCCGAGACGGAGGGGGCGGTCTATGCCTTTACCGTCATCAAGGGGCTCAGGAGAGACGGATCAGGGTTCGGACGTGTTCCCCTGTCCGGGTCGCCCCCCTCCGTCTGCGCGTTTCACTCGCATCCACCTCCCCATGCCTTCGGCAAAGGGAGGAGAAACGACTCGCACCTCTCCTCCCTGTGCCGAAGGCATGGGGAGGTGGCATTTTGAGCGTAAGCGAAAAATGACGGAGGGGGATATCTCCGCCGTGTCAAACACCACAGGTTTTGCCAGCTATCGTGCTGGCCCGACCCCTCAACGCACCTGTTTCGCTGCGCTATACCCATGCCTTCGCAACAGGGAGGAGGGACGTCAAACCGTCAGCTTCGCCACACCGAAGGCCGCTGGGTCGGAAAAGGAGGGCTTGCCGTCTTCGACGTGTCCGGCCAGACGCTGCATGAAACCTTCGGCCTCTATGACCAGATCATACCAGTTGTGGTTAGGGCTGAAATCGAGTTGCAAATCGACAACGAATATATCTCCGTCTTGCGATGGCTTCAGATAATGCTCTGTTTTCGCTTCGCTATACTGGTCTTTGACCGTTACCCTCAAGGGCCGTGTAGGATGGGCGTTATGGAGTAGCAAGCGACTTTGTTCCAGATGAACGAGCAAGGGTGTTTTGTCGCCTTTGTAGTAGCGATAGAACCCATTGGGGCCAACGAGGGTCAACTCGTAAGGGCCGTCATGATCCGTCAATGATAACGACTGAACCTGTTTGGGCGATACCGTAAACCGGCGTGGAGCCGCGTTCAGGTCATTATGGTCGTATATATGGAAGACGGCCGCACGGGTCTCACTTTGATTAATCAGGTCTATGTGACGGACGTTTTGACTGGGTACGCAATCGAGAGGGGCACGCAGATCATAAGGCGTCGAGCGGCGGGGACGCAGGCCCTGTTCCTGCACCGGAGCGGTGAGGGCGTCGGGCGTTTTGGGGGTCGTCTTACCCCCAAGCTTGCGCGCCTGTTCGGCACGGTCAGCGGTTTTTGGCAAATGGGCAAAGAAGGGCTGATCGTTCGGTGTTTTGAAATCAAAGCAAGAAGTCAGGTCGCCGCATACGGCGCGTCGCCACGGCGAGATATTGGGCTCGTGCACGCCAAAGCGCGTTTCCAGAAAGCGGATGACCGAGGTATGATCGAACACTTCGGAGGCCACGAAGCCCCCCTTCGACCACGGCGAAATGACGTACATCGGCACGCGCGGGCCCAGGCCATAGGGACGGTTTTTCAGCGCGTCATCGCCCTGATGATATTCGCGCTCCGCCCCTTCGGCATAGCCCAGCGGCTGCCCATTGGCGTCCAGCGACGGCGGGGCGGGCGGCGGCACGTGGTCAAAATAGCCGTCGTTTTCGTCGAAATTGATCAAGAGGACGGTCTTCGCCCATACCTCCGGATTGGCGGTCAGGGCGTCGAGCACCTTCGCCGTATAGTCGGCCCCCTGCGCCGGTGAAGAGGTCGAAGGGTGTTCGGAGCCTTCGGCGGTGCCGATGATCCACGACACCTGCGGCAGCTTGCCGGCCAGCACGTCCTCTTTCAGCTTGTCGAGGTCGCGCGTGCGGATCGAACGCTCGGCGAGGTCCGCGAGCTTGCCCGACGTGGCCTTATCCGCCGCGCGATAGGTCTTGAACCCGACCAGCGGGTTGTCGGTGAAATTGTCCTTCATGTTCTGATAGAGGCGCCAGTCGATGCCCGCCGCACTCAGACGCTCCGGATAGGTGGTCCAGTCATAGCCGCCGTGGCCCTTGGGATCGGCGTGCAACTCGTCATAATCATTGACGATGACCGGGCCGTTGGGGCCGACATTGGTACCCGTCCAGTGGACCACGCGGTTGGGATTGGTGCCCGAATGCATGGCACAGAAATAGGCGTCGCACAGGGTGAAGGCTTCGGCCAGAGCGTACTGGAACGGCAGATCGGCCCGTTCGAAATGCGCCATGGCGTGATTGTGCTTGGATTTGGGCCAGTTCGACAGACGCCCTTCGTCCCAGGCGGCCTGCGCGTCCTTGAAGCTGTGCGGCGTGCCTTCGACGCGCATCAGGCGGAAATCCTGGGCGGTATTGAGCGCAAACGGCGCGATCAGCCGGGTGGGATCGTCCTCGCGCGGCTGGGCGAAGACGCTGCGGTTGGCGTGGCTGGGCGTCGCCGGGGCCGGGATAACGAAGCGGTCGCCAAAGCCCTGCACGCCGTTCATCGTGCCGAAATAGTGGTCGAAGCTGCGGTTTTCCTGCATCAGGATGACGACGTGTTCGACATCTTTGATCGTGCCGGTGCGGGTGTGGGCGGGGATGTCCAGCGCGCGGGCAATGGCCGGCGGCAGGCCGCCCAGCGACGCGGCCAGAGCGCTGCTGAGGGTGGTGCGAAGAAAGGTGCGGCGGCTGGTCATGGGGCGGCTCCGAAGCGTGAGCCTACGCCATAACGCGCCGGCATGACAGTTTTGTTGTTATCCGCTTCTGAGGCGTGGATGAGGAGAAAAACGAAAAACCCCGCGCCGTTGCCGGTGCGGGGTTTTCCATGTGTTCGGGTATCTCTTGAAAGAGACTTAGTCTTACGCCGCCAGAGCCGCGCGGACCTTCTCGGCCACGGCGGCGAAGGCCGGGGCGTCGTTGGCGGCCAGAGCGGCCAGAGCCTTACGGTCCAGTTCGATACCGGCCAGGTTCAGACCGTGGATGAACTGCGAGTAGGTGAAGCCTTCGACGCGGGCAGCCGCGTTGATGCGCTGGATCCACAGGGCGCGGAAGTTACGCTTGTTGACGCGACGGTCACGGTAAGCGTATTGGCCGGCCTTATCGACAGCGGCCTTGGCGGTGCGGATGGTATTCTTGCGGCGGCCGTAGAAACCCTTGGCCTGCTTCAGAACTTTTTTGTGACGGGCGTGAGAAACGACGCCTCTTTTAACACGTGCCATGGTTCACGTCTCCTTAGGCGTAGGGCATGTAGGATTTGATCTTCGCGGTATCGGCGTCCGACATCACCTGCGTGCCGCGGTTCTGACGGATGTACTTGCCGTTGTGCGAGATCAGACGGTGGCGCTTGCCGGCGACGCCAGCCTTCACCTTGCCCGACGCAGTGAAGCGGAAACGCTTCTTGGCGCCCGATTTGGTCTTCAGTTTTGACATTTCATTTGCGGCGCGGGTAACGCCGTCCTCTTTATAGAGTTAGCACCCGCCAAGGCATGTCAGGGGCCCGGCAGGTCAGGAAGCGCGGGTCATTACAGGAAAAAGTCTGGCGTGACAAGCGATGAATCCCTAAAAGCAAAAGCCTGATCGTGAGGGTATCATGCAAACCGTCAATGTCCCGCCGTTTCCCTTGTCCGGTGGCTGCCAGTGCGGTCGGATTCGCTATCGGCTCAAGGCCATACCCGTCGTCTTCTATCTGTGCCACTGCACCCATTGCCAGAAGCAGTCTTCCTCGGCCTATGGCGAGTCGATCCGCGTGCGCGCCGCTGATATCGAGATAGAGGGCCAGCCGAAGGGCTTTTACGTGCAGGCCGAAAGCGGCGCGCAAAAGGTCTGCGAATTCTGTCCGGACTGCGGGACGCGGCTGTTTCACGGACGCCGCCCTGATGCCGAGACTTTCAATATCAAGGGTGGCACGCTGGACGACGCGGCGTGGCTGCGTCCGGCCGGCCATATCTGGACGCGCTCCAGGCAGGCCTTTGTGACGATCGGCCCGGATGAACTGTGTTTCGAGAAGGGGCCCGCTACCTATCAGCCCCTGATCGAGCGCTGGCGGCAGATGACCGGTCAGGCCTGAGACAGGGCCGCGTAAAACGCCTTTGCATACCCCGCCACAGTCTCCGCGCTTTCGCGACCATTGATAATGGCGCGCGCCCCGGTCCAGTCGCAGCGGCGGGGATTGAAATAGTCACTGAGCTTTTTGCCCGTAAACAGGCCCTCGATCATGCCGGTGAACAGAATGTTCAGCGCCACTTCGGGGTCCAGCGCCCGGTCGGGATCGCTGATCAGGTCTTCGCCGATGGCCTGACCGAGGCGGGCATAGTTGGTGCGGTGGGTGATCTGCACCAGCCCGCGCCCCAGCCACGACTTGCCGTCCTTGTCCCTCCGCCAATAGGGCGTCTTCACCCACGGCAGACGTCCGGCGGCAAAGGCGCGCTCCAGTCTGGCGATGGCCACCGCATCGGACGCCGCCCCCGTTTCGCGCACGGGGAGGCAGGTGCCGCCTGTTTCGTGAAAGGCGGTGGCCAGTATATAGGCCAGCCAGCGCGGATCGCCATCGGCGTGGTCGCGGTTCCAGCGTTCGATCAGGGCGATGTGGCCGGTGGTGCGGGCCAGTTTCGATTTCAAAGGGGCGGGCAGGGCGGTGAGGTCGATCTTTATGGACATGGCGGGCTCCGGTGCAAAAGCCCTATTGTCCACCCGCCACGAAGAGGGAGGATAAATGCCGCCTTTCGCGGAATCTTAACCCGGAATTAACCGCGTTTCGGGACTCTGACGCCCGATGGCCCGGACCCGTGCGGGGCCTGTTTTCCCCTTGCAGAACCCTACCCGTCCATGAATTCCGGCTTCGCACATCCGTTTACGCGCACCGACCGCTCGCCGCTCGCCATGTGGTGGTGGACGGTGGATAAGCTGACGCTCGGCTTTGTGTTGCTGCTGATCTTCGCCGGGCTGGTCTTTTCATTTTCGTCGTCGCCGGTCGCCGCGCCCAAGGTGGGGATCACCAACGAATTCTACTTCACCCAGCGCCATGTGCTGTTTGCCTTCGCCTCGGTGGCTCTGATGCTCGGCATTTCGATGTTTTCGCTGAAAGGGGTGAAGCGCGCCAGCGTCGCCATCTATGGCGGCGCTATCTTCGTCATGGCCATGCTGCCACTGATCGGGCACACGTCAAAGGGCGGGCGGCGCTGGCTCGATCTGGGCTTTTTCAGCCTTCAACCTTCGGAATTTCTCAAGCCCGCCCTGATCGTGCTGGTGTCGTGGATGTTTGCCGAAGGGCAAAAGGGCAAGGGCGTGCCGGGTGTGACCATCGCCTTTTGCCTCTATGCGCTGTGCATCGCGCTTCTGCTGATCCAGCCTGATGTGGGGCAATCCATCCTGATCACCGTGGCCTTCGGGGCCTGTTTCTATATTTCCGGCGTGCCCATGCGCTGGATCGTCGGCCTGTCGGCGGCGGGCGTGACGGGTTTTGCCAGCCTCTACTTCATCCTGCCGCACTTCCGTGACCGCATTAAGGACTTTATCGACCCGGACGGCGACCGTTTTCAGGTCGAACGCGCCGCGGCGGCCATCGCCAATGGCGGTCTGACCGGCACCGGCGTCGGCGAAGGGACCATGAAGCGCCTGATCCCCGACATGCACACTGACTTTATCTATTCGGTGGCGGCGGAAGAATATGGTCTGTGGATGTCGCTGCTGCTGATCGCCATTTTTGCGTTCGTCGTGCTGCGTGGCCTGTGGAAGGCTATGGCCATGCCTGACGCCTTTCGTCAGATTGCCACATCGGGCCTGTATATCCTTTTGGGGATGCAGGTGCTGATCAATATCAGCGTCAACTTGCAGGTCATTCCGCCCAAGGGCATGACCCTGCCGTTCATCTCCTATGGCGGGTCGTCGCTGATGGCGATGGGGCTGACCATGGGGCTGATTCTGGCCCTGACGCGCAAACGCCCGGCCGAAATCGAACCGGACGACCATACGCAGTGGTAACCCAGACCCTTGTCCCGTTTACGGGCGGGATTACATGAGCAAATATCTATGGCCCGTAAGAGAAAACCCAAACCCCTTTCCGAAACGCCGCTGGCCGTGGTGGCTGCCGGGGGGACGGGCGGGCATATGTTCCCGGCCGAGGCGCTGGCGCGTGAGCTGATCGCGCGTGGCTGGCAGGTGGTGCTGGCGTCCGACGCGCGCGGGGCGGCTTATGCCGAAAAATTCCCGGCGATAGAGCGCCTGTCGCTGGAAGCCGCAACCTTCAGGCGCGGCGATCTCATCGGCATGGCCAAGGCGGCGCTGAAAATCTTCACCGGTACGCAACAGGCGCGCAAGGCGTTCAAGCGCCTCAGGCCCTGGGCGGTGATCGGCTTTGGCGGCTATCCCTCCTATCCGGCCCTGATGGCGGCTCTGTCGCGCAAGGACGTGACCCTGCTGCACGAACAGAATTCGGTGCTGGGGCGCTCCAACCGCCAACTGTGCGCCAGGGTCGATGCGGTGGCCTGCGCCTTTCCGGTGCTGAAAATGGCCCCGGCTGTGCTGGAAGGGCAGGTGCAGGTGGTCGGCAATCCGGTGCGTCCGGATATACGGGCGCTTTATGGCAAGCCCTATCCGCCCATCGACAAGGAAATCCGCCTGCTGATCACCGGCGGATCGCAGGGGGCGAAGATTCTGTCCGAAACCGTGCCTCAGGCGCTGGCGCTTTTGCCGGTGTCGCTGCGCATCAACCTGCGCGTTGAGCAGCAGACCCGCGCCGAGCAGATCGACCTCGCCCGTAAAACCTATGCCGAGGCCGAGATCGAGGCCGAGGTCGCGCCATTCTTCGACAATATGGCTGAGCGGCTGGGCCGAGCCCATATCGTTATTGGCCGGTCGGGCGCTTCGACCTGCTGCGAACTGGCCGTGGCGGGCAAGCCGTCCCTGCTGATCCCGCTGAAAATCGCCGCGGATGACCACCAGACGCACAACGCCGCCGTGCTGAAAGAAGCCGGCGCCGCCGTGGTGCTGCGCGAAGACGATGTGACGGTCGAAAGCCTGAGCGCGGCCATCCGCGCCCTGATCGAAGAAGGGGCGGCGGGCCTTGAAACGCGCGCCGCTGCCGCCAAATCGGTGGCGCGGCCCGACGCGGCGCAGCTTCTGGCCGATCTGGTCGAGCGAACGGTGAAGCGCAAGAGAGCGGACTAATTGTTTCCTTATCTGCGCAGCCGCTAGATCGGGATGATTTTTAGAGTAACGGGGGCTTCCCATGTTTTTTGCGCGTAACCGGCTCGATGCGGGCTTTGTCCAGAAGACGCTGTTCCTGCTGATGGTGGTGGGTTTAAGCCTTCTGGCCTTCAAGCTGATCGGCATCTGGCTGCTGGTCTTTGGGGCGGTGGTGGTGGCGACCGTTTTGCGCGCCACGGCGGAGCCGCTGGTCAAGTATCTGAAGCTCAAGGACAACTGGGCGGTGCTGCTGGCGCTTTTGTTCCTCGTGTCGTTTCTGGCGGCGTCGGGCTGGCTGTTCGGCAGCGAGATCGTGCGCCAGACCAACAACCTCTCGCGCGAACTGCCCGAAGCCTGGGCACAGCTTCAGGCGCGTCTGCGCGCCTCTGAGGCCGGGGCCACGGTGCTGGATCAGATCAATAATCTCGGTCAGCAGGCGTCGGGTGTGTTGTCTCTGGTGCCCAAGATCGCCGGGGAAATCGCCTCTTCGATTGCCAATCTGGTGGTGGTCGTCGTCGCGGGTATCTTCATGGCCATGCACCCGCGCAGCTATCGCGACGGGGTGGTGCGCCTGTTCCCCAAGTCGCAGAAGGAGCGCGTGCGGGACGGCCTCAATCTGAGCGGTAAGGCGCTGCGTCTGTGGCTTTTGGGCCAGTTGTTTTCGATGGTGCTGGTCGGGTCGCTGACGGCCATCGGGCTCAGCATTGCCGGTGTGCCCTCGGCCGGAGCGCTGGGGCTGATGTCCGGTCTGGCGCAGTTTGTGCCCATCGTCGGGCCGGTGGTGTCGGCGGGGCCGGGCCTGCTGCTGGCGGCGTCAGAAAATATGACGACCTTCGTGGCGGCGCTCGTCATCTATGTTGGCGTGTCGCAGCTTGAGTCGAACATCATCACGCCGATGGTGCAAAAGCACGTCGCGGCCGTGCCGACCGTTATCACGCTGTTTGCCGTGCTGGGCTTCGGCTCGTTGCTCGGGCCGCTGGGGGTGCTGTTTGCCACACCGCTGACCGTGGTGGCGCACACGCTGGTGATGAAATTCTATGTCGGTGAGGTGCTGGGCGATCACGGCGCCGAGGCAGAGGTGTCGGGAGAGGCTGAAACCTAAAGATGACGTAGCGGGTCCTGCGAATGGTGCAGGATGCGCAGAACCAGAATACCCTGCTGTAGCGGTCGATAGTAAATCATATGCGACAGGTGCGAAAAGCGTCGGGTCTGCGTACGTATCTGTTCGCAGGCGGCACCTATGCACGGCCGTTTCGCCAGCAGTATAAGGGTTTCGTAGAGTTCGTAGCGATATTTTCGCGCCTGCTCATAGCCGAACCGGTCGAGCGTGTACTGCGCTATGGATTTCAAGTCCTGACCCGCTTCATCACTGAGGGTAAAGTCAGCCATGTTTCGCTGCCTGACGTTTCAGGTAGCGCTCTTCGGCATCATTCCAGATCTCGTCAAAGCTCATATCGCTGAAGCCGCTCGCTTCGGCCTTGTCCAGCATATCGCGCAGGCGGTCTTCGGCGGCCTGTTTTTCCTCATCGCGGCGCACCAGATCGCGGAAATATTCGCTGACATTGTTATAGTCGCCCTGTTCGACGCGGCGTTGAACGGTTTGCGCCATGCGGTCGGTCATGGAGATGGAAAACTTGGCCATGGGATGCTCCTCTGCTCCCCGGATTGTAGCATTAAATCCGATTTATTCCTATCTGATCCGACGGTGTGGCGTTCAAAAAATCCTCCGTGACACCTGTGTCGCCGTGTTCTAGAGCGTATTTCGCTCTAACGTTTTGGTTGGTCGCGCATTTGAGTCCGAAAACCGTTGCACACTTTTCGGAATGCGCTCTAAAGCAGAACACCTTTCATCTTACCCCACGAGTCCACGCTTCCATGATTGCCCCTGCCAAGCTCCGTCCCACGCCCTTCGACCTCGGTCCCGTGCACTTTGTCGGCATCGGCGGCATCGGCATGAGCGGCATTGCCGAGATCATGATCAAGATCGGCTATAAGGTGCAGGGCTCGGACGCCAAGGCCTCGGCCAATACCGAGCGTCTGCAAAAGCTGGGGGCCAAAATCTTTATCGGCCACGAAGCGGCGCATGTCAGCGACGACGTGTCGGCTCTGGTCTATTCGACCGCAGTTAAACACGACAATCCCGAAATGATCGCCGCACGGTCGCGCCGTATCCCGCTGGTGCGGCGCGCCGAAATGCTGGCCGAGCTGATGCGCCTGCAATTTTCCATCGCGGTTGGCGGTACGCACGGCAAGACGACGACGACCTCGATGGTGGCGGCGCTGCTCGACGCCGGCGGGCTGGACCCCACCGTGGTCAATGGCGGCATTATCAACGCCTATGGCACCAATGCCAAGGTCGGTGACGGCGACTGGATCGTGGTGGAGGCCGATGAGTCTGACGGCTCCTTCCTGCGCCTGAAATCGACCCTGGCCATCGTTACCAATATCGACGCCGAACACCTTGACCACTGGGGCGATTTCGAAGCTGTGAAGAAGGGCTTTGTCGATTTCGTCGAAAACATCCCCTTCTATGGCTTTGCCGCCGTTTGCGTCGATCACCCGGAAGTGCTGGCCCTGACGGCCAAGGTCGAGAACCGCCGCCTGATCCCCTATGGCGTCTCGCCGCAGGCCGAGGTGCGCTGCACCAATATCGACTTTGGCCCGGAAGGCGCGACCTTTGACGTGGTCTTTTCGCCGGTGGGCGTGGAGCCCTTCACCTGGGCCGGTCTGAAACTGCCCATGACCGGCA